>CAYOXH010000083.1:0-3510 GCA_964407875.1 uncultured Gammaproteobacteria bacterium | reverse complement strand
GTTTGAATATTATTAAAAATTGACTAATATTAGCATTTTTGTTAGTATTCTTTCTATAAATATATGAAAATAACTGAAAATAAATTATCAGAATCAAAAATCGAACTCTTAATTGAGCTCGAAAGAACTGATATTGAGCAGGACTTGCAGGCGGCTAGCAAGCGAATTTCTGATACCATTGAAATTCCTGGATTTAGAAAGGGTTTAGCGCCTTATGACGTGCTATGCCGCCATATTGGCGGAGAAATGAAGATATATGAAGAAGCGATTGAGCATATTGTTAACAGAACAGCCATAAAAGCCCTTCAAGAGAAAAAATACGAAACATTTGGCAAGCCAAATGTTTCTATCCAAAAAACAGTTCCTCCTTTTGGGGTGAGTTATAAGATTGCGATTTCCTTAATGCCTAAAATTGAATTAGGCGATACCAGTAAGATTAAGGTTCAAAAGAACGAGCCCGCGGTCTCGGAGGATGAAACCCAAAAAGTAATTAATAATCTTTTAGAAATGCGCGCAACTGAATCGCAGACAGATAGAGCAGCAGCTAAGGGAGACAAGGTAATTTTAGATCTAGAGATTAAGCGCGCGGCAGTAATAATCGAAAACGGAAAAACAAATGACTTTCCTTTAATTCTAGGAGAAGGAAAATTTATTCCTGGATTTGAGGATAATGTTATTGGAATGAAAACAGGAGAACATAAAAAGTTTGAACTTGAATTTCCAAAAGAATATTATGAAAAATCAGTTGCAGGCAAACGAGCTGAATTTAATGTAAAATTAAAACAGATTTTTGAGCGCAAACTTCCGGATTTTAATGATGAATTTGTAAAATCAATGGGCGACTATAAGTCAGCTGATGATTTTAAAAAGAAGGTACAGGAAAATCTTAGATTTGAAAAGAGTCGTGAGGAACAAGAGCGCTATCAAATGAAAGTCATGGATGAACTTGTAAAAGTTTCTAAAGTAGGAGAATTAAGCGAAGATGTTGTGCATGAGGAGGTCCATAAAATGATCGCAGAACTAGAACAAAGCACTACACAGCAAGGAATGAAGTTTGATGATTATTTAAAGAGCATAAAAAAGAGCAAACAGGATCTAGAAAAGGATTTTGAGCCAAAAGCAAAGGAGCGTTTAAAGATAATGCTTGTTGCTCGTGAGTTTGGTAAACTTGAAAATGTTAAAGTTACAGAAGAAGAGATTAAAAAAGAGATTGAAATTTCTAAAAAAGCATATCAAAATCAGCCAGAACTTCTTCCTCGATTTGAGAGCGAGGATTACAAGAATTATATGCGCAATGCTTTAACTAGCAAGAAAATTTTTGAAACATTAGTACAAAAAATAAGCAGTTGACATAAAGTATGGTTGTAGTAGTATAATTTTTATTGATACCAAAGGTCGGGGAGTGGCGCAGTCCGGTAGCGCGCTTGCTTCGGAAGCAGGAGGTCGTGGGTTCGAATCCCATCTCCCCGACCATGCACTTTCTTGGGTGCGCCAGTCCAGTTGTTGACTTAGTATTCGACAACTGCGGCCAGCGCATCAAGCTCTTTACAGGTTTGCTCCGTAGCTCAGAGGAAGAGCTCTGGACTTTTAGTCCAGATGTCGGGTGTTCGATTCACCCCGGGGCAGCCATTTATAGGCGAACGATTTGTTTGGGTTGTGTAATGGCTCTGGTTATTACCCCCCCCCAAAGTGCCCACAAATCGTCCGTCTTTTTTTATTGCTGATTTTAATTGACTCAAGTAGTATATATACATGCCGCAGACAATAAAAATTAAACTTACTCCGCGCGCTAAACAGAATAAGATTCTTGGATGGAAAGATGATGTCTTACGAGTGCATATTACAGCGCCTCCGGTTGATGGAAACGCGAACCATGCCTTAGTAGCGTTTTTAGCAAAGGAGTTTGGTGTATCTAAATCAGAAATTAACATTATAAAAGGACATGCTTCTCGCGAAAAGTTTATAGAGATTCCAGATAATGTTTCTGCTTTACAAAACAAGCTAATTTGATACTATAATCGTGTCATGCGGATGTAGTTCAGTGGCTAGAACGCTTCCTTGCCAAGGAAGAGGTCGCCGGTTCGAATCCGGTCATCCGCTCCAGCCGCGGTGGTGGAATTGGTATACACGCTTGATTTAAGCTCAAGTGCCTTATGGCTTGTGGGTTCGAGTCCCACCCGCGGTACCAAAAAAATAAAGTAGGGGCACAAAATTTTGTGCCCCTACTTTATTTTTATTTCCGTTTTGATTAAAATTCATATATATTTTATACAAACAGAAATTTAAAAGCCAATCTCAAACAGGGGTTGGTCTTATTGTAACTTGAAAACTTAGAAAGGAATTGTGCCATGTCTATATTTGGAAAGCCTGGACGAATCGTGCATGAGCGCGTAGTTTCCTCTGCAAATAGATACTACAAAAACCGGATAAGACCGCGCATTTTTGAACTCACCAAGGATAATGCCGAAGTCGCCCACGAACAAGCTCTCAAAAGCTTTGCTCGCGTTGGAGGCAATCCCCTGTATCGCAGGGCAGTTTCTGCTATTGGCGTGATGCGTGGGGGGGGGGATTAGAGAAACAAGGTTCCCGACCCGCTGCGGATAGGATTGATGATCATGATGATATTCCCACAAAATTAGACAGAGAGCTTAGAAGAAAACTGGCAGCACTTCGAGCTAAATAAAACAGGAGACGTTTTAGTGTCTCCTGTGGTTAGGGTGGTGGGCTTGCATGTGGCAGTTATCGCCTTTGCAAGTCCTTGATTTCTTCCTCCAGTTGCATGGCATATTGCGCGACCTTGATAAGATCCTCCTTGACCAGGTTAGCAGCAGCGTCCATAGCAAATCGGATTTGCCAAGCCATATGCACGCTTACTCCTGCCCGCTCTTCGTCGGTCTGGCTGTCATCAAAGCAGAATTGTTCCCGCAGGATGCGCATTACGGTTTCATATCTGAGGCGATCAGGCACTTTGCCTGATTTCAAGTTATATGGAAACCATCTTTGAAATGCCATTTCCATATCAGGGTCATCCAGGTTGATTTCCTGGGACTGGCGCCGTTGCCTTTTTCCGATGCTTGAATGAGCTGACAGTGCTCTGCTACAACTTGCAGGCATATCGCCATTTTCTCGTTGCTCTTTGGTTATGACTCGGTTTTCAGCGTCCAGCTTGCGCCTTTTTTCTTTCTTTTGTAGTAGCCATATTCGCCGAAGCTCTGGATCGGTTGCCATTTCTTCAACCGTTATTTCACGTTCCGTATCCATGTGTATTTCTCCTGCTTGAGGTAAAAAAATTGCCCTTTGAAAGGCGTGAACGAGCGACTTTGTTCACCTCATCAGAAGTTTTGGTAAATTGTTAAATAACAATAAGTTATAAATAAAGATTCCAAGAATAACACAAACATTAGTATTTGTCAAGCTTTTTTCTAAACCGGTATTTTAGAGTAGCATGGGAGAGAAACCAATGGAACAACCAGGCTTGCACGTCGGCACCGAGCTTATAGAACCCTTTGA
>CAYOXH010000082.1:0-3510 GCA_964407875.1 uncultured Gammaproteobacteria bacterium | reverse complement strand
GGATTAGTAGCGATTGCTTTTGCATTTAGCAGTAATAAAAGACATGACCAGAGATGACACATTACAACTATTACATGAGTACGTTGAATCAGAATCACTCCTGCGCCATTGTTATGCAGTTGAGGCAGTAATGCGCTCATATGCTGAGAAATATAAGGAAGATCCAGAATTATGGGGGATCGCAGGGTTAATTCATGATTTTGATTATGAAAAATTTCCAGACAAGCATCCATTTAAAGGCGTTGAAATACTACAAGAAAAGGGCTATGCAGATGAAATTATCCAAGCAATTTTAGGGCATGCGGTATATTCAGGCGTCCCCAGAGAATCACAAATGGCAAAATGCTTGTTTAGCGTAGACGAACTTTGCGGATTTATTATGGCATGCGCGCTTATTCGCCCCGAGAAACTAAACGGCTTAAAGCCAAAATCAGTTAAAAAGCGGCTAAAGACAAAGGCGTTTGCCGCAAAAGTGAATCGTGACGAAATAGAACAAGGCATACAAGAGCTTGGTGTGGACAAGGATGAGCATATTACTTTTGTGATAGAGTCCTTGCAAGGTATTTCAAAGGAATTAGGATTTTGAAATATGAAAAAACATTGCACTATAAAAGTATATGGCACTGTCCATGGTGTTGGTTTTAGGATCACAACAAAAGAACTAGCAGAAAAGTTAGGTATTACCGGGATTGTACGAAATGAGTCAGATGGTACGGTGTACATAGAAGCGCAAGGTGAGGAGGATCAACTAAAAGAGTTAGTGAAGCAGTGCAGGCAAGGGCATTCACATTTTCAAGTTAGTGAGGTTGAAACGCACTGGAGTAATGAAACTGGTCAATATCATGAATTTGTAATCGCGCGGTGACCATGAAAGAACTATTTACTCAAAAGGTTTATTCAGTTGTCAAAAGGATCCCTAAAGGATCTGTCTTAACCTGCAAGGAAGTAGCACGTGTGCAGGAAATCCGCATGCGTCTTGAGCAGTAGGGAACATTCTCAACAAAAATTATGATTCAAGCATTCCGTGCCATCGCGTTGTTCGGTCCGATGGCAAGCTTGGAGGATATAATCGCGGCTCAAGGGAAAAGATCAGAAAGCTTAAATCAGAAGGAGTTGTTTTATGAAAAAATTACTAACTCTTTGCATAATCCACAAAGACAATAAAGTCCTTCTCGGGTTTAAGAAGCGAGGATTTGGAGAAGGTAGGTGGAACGGGTTTGGAGGCAAAGTTGAGAAGAATGAGACGATTGAGGATTCTGTTTTGCGGGAAATTGAGGAGGAGGCAGGAATTGTTCCAATAGATTTGCGCAAGCGAGGTGTTTTTGAATTTACTTTTGAAGGTGACCCAGAGATTTTAGAAGTTCATTTTTTTAGCGCATCTGAATTTAAAGGAGATCCAAAAGAGAGTGAAGAAATGCGTCCGCAATGGTTTAGCGAAGATGAAGTTCCATTTGATGATATGTGGCCTGATGATATTCATTGGTTTCCTTTGTTTATAGATGATAAAAATTTTAAGGGAAAATTTTATTTTAAAGACCCAGATACAATACTTGAACACACGCTTGAGGTTATTTAATGTGTATAACTTATCGACCTTTTACAAAAAATATTGTATAATAAGGGAAAATCCATATCGAATATCGTATAAACACTCTAAAATCAATGGAAAATCAAAATAAAAACTATATATCACTTTTTGATGCCGCAAAACTAACTCCATATCCAGCTGGGTATCTTTCTTTGCTTAGCCGCAAAGGAAAACTAAAAGCAGAAAAAATAGGCAAGTCCTGGTTTACTACAGAGGAATGGGTCAAAGAATATCTCGTGTCAGTGCAAAAAGATAACTTAGAAAAGGGTAATGGATCAATTTCTAGCATAAGCCATGGTGATATAGAGGATAAAAACGATGATGAATTTTTAACAGTGGCAGAAGCAGAAAAGATCTGCCAATATTCTGGCACATATCTTTCGCTGCGTATTCGCCAAGGAAAATTAAAAGGAAAAAAGCTTGGAAGAAACTGGCACACAAAAAAAGAGTGGATAGAGGAGTATGTAAAATCATTTGCAAGCGAAAGTAAAGCCGAGCCCATAAAAAGTGAGGATATCAATAAAGAGGCCATTGTCGCGGATAAGGAGAATAAGGCAGTAGAGCAAAGCCCTGATGAGAATGTAAATACTAGTATGAAAATTGTTGCTGTTGAAGAAATTGCAGCAGAGTTTTCATTTGCTGCAAAATTTTTAATTCGTCAGATTGAAAAAGGAAACTTAGAAGGAAAAAATATCGCAGGAAATTGGTATACTCGGCACGATTGGGTTACTCAATTCGTTGGCGCGCAAGCTAAAGATAAAATCGACACTCAAAAAAGTTCTGGTGTACTTTCTGTCTTAAAGCGCACTTTGCAATTATTTATTACAACACTAAAACCAACAACTACAAAAGTTATATCAAGCGCGCTTGTTTTGACCATTGCTTTTGCTTTTATAGCGTCTCCTTCTATATGGGCAAAGTGGATTGTAAATTTTGGATATGCGTCTGCATACTATGGCGCGCATGTTTCAAAACAGGCGTCAATTACAACAAAACATACAATGAAAAATATTAGCTCCATTGTTCATGGAGGCATACAAGTAGCGTCTGGTTCAGTAGAATACTTGTCACAAGAAATTGTAGGAGACCAGCCACAACCCACACTACAAGTACTATTTAATGAAAACGGACAAGTTGCGGGCGCATTTGTTGAACGCGGAAAAGAAGATAATAATCACTTAATTAATAAGTCAATAATAGGAGACATATTTAAAATCCCTATTGAATCAAGCAAGTCCATGTTTTCTGTTTTTGATCCATCCGAAGATTCATCTCTTGTTTCGCGGATTTCTACCAATGCCCAGGATTTAGTTGGTAATGTTGTTGGAGTTAGTATTGCTGAAAAAGCATCAAGCGTAATCAATCATCCTTTTTCTCCTACTTCAATCGGTTCTTGGCTGCGTTTGGATAAGCGCCTTAGAATTCCAGTTGGAATAAAGCATTCCAGTGAGCTGATTGTAGAGTAAAAACCTGATGTCATTGCGAGGGAAGCTACTGCTGACCGAAGCAATCCCGCAGTTATTTACTGCAATAAACATAGACGGGATTGCCGCGGTTGTGAGTACACTCCCTCGCAATGACAAAATAAAAACAGGCATAGATGCCCTGTTTTTTTATTTTTCCAGAAGATAGTAAGTTTATACAGTGGCTTTATTCATTGTTCGTCTGCATTTTGCGCATACTAAAGTTTGCACACCAGCAATTTTTTGTTTTTGAACATTTACTTTTTGAAGCCGCTTGCTAGCGATATTAGATTTTGAGCGGTTGTTGGCAGTATTAGAGCCGCGGCCGCATAGATTGCAGATTCTAGCCATAAGTGATACTATAGCATGTTGTTGTGGAGGCGTCAACAGTGTATACTAATATTATTGTGTCATCCCGAGCGGAACGAACCACTGTACTCAGTGGAGAGTGAAGTCGAG
>CAYOXH010000081.1:0-3541 GCA_964407875.1 uncultured Gammaproteobacteria bacterium | reverse complement strand
CATCGCGATATGCCTTATACATTTTAAGCCGATGCTCAAGATCATCTGCTTCTTCATCTTCTAGAGAAAGAGACGGCAGAAGTATATGCGACTTTATTACCAAAAGTCGCGAAGCAATTACCAAAAAATCAGCAAGTTCCGCTGGATTAATATCTTCTCCTAAATTCTCTACGCGAGCTAGATACTGGTCTGTAACATGCGCCAGAGATACATCTGTAATATCTAGTTTCTCTTGTTCAATTAACTGTAAAAGTAGAGAAAACGGCCCTTGAAAAATTTCTGTTTTTATTTCGTACATATTACTATCGTCATCCTGAGCGGAGTGAATCACTGTACTCAGTGACGAACGAAGTCGAAGGATCTCGCTGAAGACGTTTAATCGTAATCGAACGAGATCCTTCGACTACACTCGTCGACGAATACGTCGACTCGTTCCGCTCAGGATGACGTGTTTTTTTTACGGATTCTTCGCAAAGGAAGCTTTTTTTGCCGCGATTTGCGCAACTGTTGTGTTGTACGACGTCCTGATGGTGTTAATCTGATTTTGGTGATAAATAACTTTTCTTTTGTCTTGGTCCCATATCCCACCAGAAGACCCCTATCAATTAACCGTTCAATGCTTTGTGTAATAATTTTTTTATAATGCTCCTCTTTTGCTTGTGACTTGCTTGATTCGTAATTCTTATCAACAATTAAACGCGAACACTGGCCTCCATGCTCTAAACACTCCTCTAGAATAAATTGTTGGAGTTTAGAAAGGGCCATAGTTTCTATTATTACTAATCTTCTTTTTTAATGTTTATATGCAATTCCTTAAGCTGCTTTTTCTCCACCTCACTTGGAGCATCTAGCATAACATCTCTTCCTGCGCCGTCTTTTGGAAAAGCGTAAATATCTCGGATAGATTCGCAGTCGCGTAGGACCATTAAGAGTCGATCGATCCCAGGCGCGTTCCCGCCATGCGGAGGAGCACCATATTCAAACGCGCGAAGCATATGCCCGAATTTATCATCAACCTGCTTTTTGCTGTACCCAGCAATTTCAAAGGCCTTGTACATTATTTTTGGATCATGGTTGCGAATTGCGCCCGAAGTTATTTCAAATCCATTAAAAACATAATCATATTGATAAGCTAAAATATCCAAAGGATCTTTTTGTTCAAGAGCTTCCATTCCACCTTGGGGCATTGAGAATGGATTGTGTCCAAAATCAATCCTACCTTCTTCAATTTCGGAATAAGCATACATAGGAAAATCTGTAACCCATAGCCAAGCTGCCTTTGAGTCATCTTTTAAATTGAGGCGACGCCCGCATTCATCTCGAACAGCGCCAAGCGATTCGCACACCTCCATCCACTCTCCTGCTCCAAAAAAGATAATATCCCCATCACTTGCATAAGTTGCGCGGAGGATCTCATCAATGGTCTCTTTTTCAAAAAATTTCAAAATCGGGGATTTTGGCTCTTCTTCTACAATAATATATGCAAGACCTTTTGCGTGGTGCTCCTTTGCTATTTCCGTTATTTCATCAATATCTTTTCTGGAAAACTTAGCACCCTTATCAATCTTTAAGGCATGGACAACACATTTCTTTTTAATAGCATCGCAAAAGACCTTAAATTCACAATCCCTTACAATTTCTGTTACTGGCCGTATCTCAAAATCAAATCTAAGGTCTGGCTTGTCTGACCCATACTTTTCCATTGCCTCGCGCCACGGAATTCTTGGAAAGGGTTTCTTTATTATTTCTTTGCCTGAAAATTCTTCTGTCAACTCAATCATTAAAGGATCCATGATGTTGAAGATATCCTCTTGCTCCACAAAACTCATTTCCATGTCTAGTTGGTAAAACTCGCCAAAGTGCCTGTCCATTCTAGGGTCTTCATCGCGAAAACATGGCGCAATCTGGAAATACTTATCAACCCCGCCTACCATGAGTAGTTGCTTAAACTGTTGAGGCGCTTGCGGAAGAGCATAAAACTTTCCTGGATATAGACGGGACGGCACAAGCCAATCACGCGCTCCCTCTGGAGAAGAGTTTGCCAAAACCGGTGTTTGCACTTCTAGGAATCCTTGCTTGTGAAAGTACGTGCGAATCCTGCGAATCATTTCATCGCGCATTGCAAGCATATCCTGCATTTTTGGGCGCCTTAAATCAACAAACCTATATTTAAGGCGAAGGTTTTCATTTGCTTCAAAATCCGGCTTATCAAGTTCAAAAGGCGGAGTTTTTGATTTATTTAAAATTTCAACTTCTTGGCCGTCAATTTCTATCTCACCAGTATCTAATTTTGGATTAACCATATCGCTCGGACGAGCAGTGATAGTTCCTTTTACATGAATAACATATTCGCTCCTTAATTTATCTGCTTCTTTAAGAGCTTTTTTGGATCTCTTAGGATCAAAAGTAACCTGTGTTATACCATACCTATCCCGCAAATCAATAAAAATAACACCCCCATGGTCGCGTCTGGAGTTAACCCAGCCAGCAAGTTCAACCTCTTTTCCTACGTCTTCTTTGCGGAGTTCTCCGCAGGTATGAGTTCTGTACATAATGCAATAAATATACCAATTATTAGGCAAAAAATCAATAATATCATTTACCTACAAATAGCCAAATTATATAAAATTTTCTCAACCAATTTATCCTTGATATTAAGATCTAGCTTTCCTGGAACCTCGATCCCAAATACCCTAGTTACAATGCCTTGCTTGATTAGCCATGTCTCAAGCGGACCTATTGGCTTGCCTTCTGTATTTGGTATATTAGCCGCGTATCCATCCACAAAAACAAAACCTAAATGCTCATCATTAATATCATCAATATCATTAAGCAAATCCACCCCAAGATCTTTAACGTCTTTGCGGAGTCGAGCAAGACACTCGTCTCCCTCCATATTCCCGCTATCATACATATAAAAACAAGGATGCTCTAAATCTTCATGAAACGAAACACACTGATTTATCTTCATCCCGCCAAGAAGACGCATAATAGCATGGGCTTCGTTGCATTTGCAATTTTCAATAAAATGGCGATTCATATCCATCCCACAAGCACTATATCTGGCTTGAGCTTTAACAGCCGTAGGAGATGCTGTCGGAATATATACAAAATCGCTAAGATTATCGTGGTACTTATTAATTGCCCTTTGAACAGATTTAATTATCTCATGCTCGTCCCCATGGATTCCCGAAACCATTAAAAACTCTGGATTATTTCCACGAACAAAATATTCAATTTTATTCAATCCATTTGTATATATTCTTTTTTTCATACTAAAAATAGTATATAGTATTTTTTAATAAATACAACGTACTACACAATATTCTGTTTAAGCTGTTTTTTTATATATTTATAGTTTGAAATTGTTATTGCGACTAAATTCCAAAACTGTTTTGAATGATTTAGTTCTTTTAAGTGACACAGCTCATGCACAATAATATAGTTTGCAGAATCTTCTGGTAAAAAAATAATCTTATAATTAAAGTTAAGATTTCCCTTTCTTGAACAACTCCCCCATCTTGTTTTTTGGTTGCGAATG
>CAYOXH010000080.1:0-3602 GCA_964407875.1 uncultured Gammaproteobacteria bacterium | reverse complement strand
CAATAACCTCTGACGAGCAGGTGTGGCTTTCTACTGGAACATCTGGGGTATTGCTATGGTCACCTCAGTCTACTCTATTTATAAACGTCATAGGCGATGGAAAAAGCAGTGACAAGTTAAGTAATAATATTGTTTATAGTTTTTGTCAATATGGCTAAACTCACTATACATACAGATGGCGGCGCGCGTGGAAATCCAGGGCCAGCTGGGATTGGTGTTTTTATAACTGATGAGAAAGGAAAAAAAGTTAAGGAAGTGTCTGAGTATATTGGAAAGGCAACCAATAATCAGGCAGAATATAAGGCCTTAATTCGCGGGCTAGAAGAAGCTAAAAAGTCAGGAGCAGATGAGATCAGCATCATCATGGATAGCGAACTTATCGTTAAACAGTTAAATCAAGAATATAAAGTTAAAGATAAGGAGCTAGGGTCCTTGTTTGTGAAAGCATGGAATCTTCTGCAAGGATTTAAGGATTGGACAGTTAAGCATGTAGTCCGCTCAAAGAATAAAAAAGCAGATGAGTTGGTTAATAAGACCTTAGATAAACAAACCAAAAAGACGCTTTAACGCGTCTTTTTTAGTGTGCACTTGCATTAGATAGGGAAACCTATAAGCCGAATTTTGTCTGGGACAATCATCTATCTAGACCTGCAATTGCTTGCAGGTTCAAACGGGCTACCAAATTTACCCTTTCACCAGGTAGGGTTTGCCTCTTCTTGCGCGTTACCGCGCAAGCGCGTGAGCTCTTACCTCACGGTTTCAACCTTGCCGCCCACATATATTGCGGGTTTGGCGGTATACTTTCTGTTGCACTTGCCCTAGCTTAATAGCTTACGAAAGTTCTCGAGAGACCTTTCCTAATCTACTTATACTGGTTGCTGTTAGCAACTACCTTTTTTTGTGGTGTTCGGACTTTCCTCCGTGAACCACTCACTCTCGTTCGGGTACATGGCAAGCCCTTATGTTATATGTGGGGCTTGCCGTGTACCTAAGCGTAAGCGAATGGTTCACGGCGATTGCCTAATTTCCCTATCTAATGTAAATGCACTAAATTTATATTTAAATTATTGTATCAAAACTTGCCAAAAATGTCAAGATTGTTTTGTTTTCAGTGGAGTGTTACAGTATAGTTCGTATGAAACGTTCTGAGCTTATATTTTCAATTTTACTTATTCCAGTTGATTATAGCATGCTGGTTATTGCTGGATTAGTGGTGTACTTTCTTAGATATAAGACATTTTTAGCAGATCTTCGGTCTCCAATTTTTGAGATTGGTTTGGCAGAGTATTTGCCTATTGTTTTGTTTGTTGCCTTAATTTGGCTGCCTATTTTTGCCTTTGCTGGAATGTACGCAATCCGCAGGCCACGCCGTTTGGTGGATGATTTTACTAGAGTGGTTTTAGGGTGCTCAACCGGATTAATTGCTATTGTATTTTTTATTTTTTTTCGCCATGAACTATTCGGCTCTCGGTTTATTGTCCTATTTGGCTGGCTTGGAGCAATTATTTTTGTATTTATTGGACGTATACTTGTTCGGTCTGCACAGAGGTCATTATACAAAAAAGGCCATGGTGTTTTGCGTGTTGTTGTTTTTGGAGAAGAAAAAAACACACACCATCTTGTCCACTCACTAAAAGATGATACAGCAGCGGGGTATATTATTGTTCGTCATTTTAGAAAATTAGATGACGCATCAAAGGGGTCTTTAACTAATATTGCAAAGAACGGTTCAGCTGACATAATTATCTACGCAGATCCAAATCAGCAGCGAGAACAGTTATCAGGACTTTTGCAGTTTTGCCATGAGCACCATTTAGATTTTTCATATGCAGCAGATGTACTTGAGGCAAAAACGCGAAATATTGAAATAACTAATCTTGGTGGAATTCCGATAGTACAAATTAAGCGCACGCCACTTGATGGATGGGGAAGAATAGTAAAGCGCGGCGTTGATATTTTTGTTTCATGTATTGCCTTGATATTTTCTTTTCCAATATATGTAATTTCTGCAATTATGATTAAAATCGACAGCAAAGGATCTGTATTTATTAGGTTGGATAGAGTTGGGGAAGGAGGCAGGATATTTAAGCTATATAAGTTTAGATCAATGATAACTGGCGCGCACGCAATGAAGCAGCAGCTCTCTTTGTTTAATGAGCGAGGAGAAGGACCGTTGTTTAAAATGAAAAATGACCCGCGAATCACTAAAGTTGGCAGGATTATTAGAAAATGGAGCATTGATGAAATTCCTAATTTTATAAATGTCATTAAAGGCGAACTAAGCTTGGTAGGGCCTCGTGCTCATGAGCCCGAAGAAGTAGGCAAATACCAAAGCCATCAAAAGCGGCTGCTTAATATAAAGCCGGGTGTTACTGGGCTTGCTCAAGTTTCTGGCCGCTCTAATTTAGATTTTAACGAGGAAGCTCGCTTAGATTTACAGTATATTGAGAATTGGAGCTTTTGGCTTGATATCTCCATATTACTAAGAACCCCAATAGTAGTGATTAAAGGTAAGAACGCAGTTTAATAGAAGAACATTCCCCCTCCTGTACACAGGAGGGGGTTAGGGGGTGGTCGTGTGTCTTACGAAGCAGTTACTTAAAAGGTACAAGTTGATATAGTACCGACGCCACCTCCCCCGGCCCCCTCCTTAGTAAAGGAGGAGGAGTGATACAGTTTTATGAAAGTAGCTCTAGTCCATGATCATCTAAACCAAATAGGGGGTGCTGAGAGGGTTGTTCAGGCATGCCATATTATTTGGCCAGATGCGCCCTTATACACATTAGTGCATGACCCAAAGGTTATAAAAGGTTTTTTTGGTGATTTAGATATTAAGACCTCTTTTATACAAAAGTTCCCTTTTGCATTGCCATATCTTCGCTGGTATCTTTCTTTAATGCCTGCTGCAATAGAATCATTTAATTTTTCTGGATATGATGTAGTGCTCTCTAGCGCGTCCTCGTTTGGCAAAGGCGCTATTGCTCCTCCAAATTCAATCCATATATGCTATTGCCACACTCCTACTCGATACCTATGGAGTGATACTAATACCTATGCAAGTGATGTAGGAGGGGCAGTTATTGGAAAAATTCTTCCTATTATACTTAATCGCTTACGCATGTGGGATCAACTAGCAGCCCAGCGTGTGGATTATTTTATAGCTAATTCGCACTTTGTGGCAGAGCGAATAAAGCGTTACTATAATAGAGAATCAACCGTCATTTATCCTCCTGTAGATGTTACAAAGTATCCTCATGCCAAGAAAAAGGATTATTTTGTACTTGTATCTCGCTTGCGGCCATATAAAAAAGTCGAGATAGCTATTAAGGCCTTTAATCGTCTTAATATGAAACTAGTAATTGTAGGGGACGGCGAAGAGCGAAAAAGTTTACAAAAAATTGCAGGAAATAAAATTTTATTTACAGGAAACCTTTCAGAAGAAAAAAAGAAAAGAACACTTTCAAAAGCATTAGGATTTATTCATCCTCAGGAAGAGGATTTTGGAATATCTGCTGTTGAAGCAATGGCAGCAGGAACCCCGGTAATTGCCTATGACGCAGGAGGCGCGCGTGAGTCAATAATACAAGATGTTACGGGAATGT
>CAYOXH010000079.1:0-3608 GCA_964407875.1 uncultured Gammaproteobacteria bacterium | reverse complement strand
AAAATTAAATAGTGTAATTCCAAACAGCATTGCAGCCGCAATTAATCCAGAGATAATTTTAAGTTTACCCGAAAGCAGCCAAAGCCCGAGTATAATTTGGACAACAGAAAAAATCGTCAAAAACAATGGTACAGAAATAATTTCCCCTACAAATCCAGGTACAAATCCAATCCAATTATCTGGATTCTGTAGTGACCCAATGCCAGCATAAACAAAGCTAAATGCGAGTGCTAAACGGATTAGAAACATATTTATAGACGTCATCCTGAGCGAAGTGAATCGCTGTACTCAGCGATGAACGAAGTCGAAGGATCTCGTGAATAATTGCTACAGTCAAATAGCGACGAGATCCTTCACTTCACTCCTTGATGAGTACATCAAGTCGTTTGTTCAGGATGACGGTAGTTATTCAACAATTAAATTGCCGACCATGCCTAGCTGCCTGTGGTTGCCAACAGAGCAATAGTATTCAAAGGTTCCGCTTTTGTCCGGTGTAAATACTACTATCGATGCCTCACCAGTGTTCACGCGCTCAGTGCTAGCTGAAAATTCATCTACCACCCAATCATGTAACCCATCAGCACTAGAAAAATTAATACGCACTATATCGCCTTTTTTAACACGAATCTCACCCATGGAAAAAGCAAAATTACGTCCAGTGATATCAAGAACTACTGGCTCACTTTCGTCACCATCAAAAACAACTGTTTCATCTACTGTTTCAGAATCTAGTGGTTCTGGCGGAGGTGGAGGTGGAGTAGGTGTTTCAGTATTAGCGCTTGATTCTTCTTGTGGCGCATCAGTATCTTCAACAGAGCCCTGGCGCGCAAATACCACAACAGCCGCAACAATAATCAGCACTACTATTATAATAATAATTTTTGAGCTGCCCATTGTATCCTCCACTGATTCTTGAATAGGATCAGTTTGATTAGATTGTTCATCTGACATATGTTTTAAATTATTTACTTGTAAAAAGCTCGCCGACTTTATTCCAATTAACGACCTGCCACCAGGCGTCTATGTAGTCAGGTCGCTTATTTTGATATTTTAAATAGTACGCGTGCTCCCATACATCTAACCCCAAGATTGGAGTATGTCCACACATCACCGGGCTATCCTGATTAGGAGTTGAATAAACCTCAAGTTTTCCGTCATTGACAACGAGCCATGCCCAGCCACTGCCAAACTGCGTTGTTGCAGCTTGAGTAAATGATTCTTTAAATGCGTCAAAGCCGCCCAGATCTTTTTCTATGGCTGAAGCAAGTTCTCCGCTTGGCTCGCCTCCTCCGTCTTTAGACATTATCTGCCAGAACAAAGAATGATTATAATGGCCGCCACCGTGATTTTTTACTGCTGTTCTTATATCTTCTGGAACATCCTCAAGATTGCTTAAAAGCTCATTAATTGACTTACGAGCTAAATCTGGATGGCCTTCTAAGGCGGCATTGAGTTTATCAATATAGGCCTGATGATGCTTTGAATGATGAATCTCCATTGTCTCTGCATCAATAGCTGCTTCTAAAGCGTTGTATTCATATGGTAATTTTGGAAGTTCAAACATAATCAAATCTCTTTTTGAATTTAATGTTTGTGTATTGTATCACATTTAAATATTTGTACAAAACAATTAGCCCTATACCATACGGCATAGGGCTAATTTGAGGATTCTGTATCTAGAGACATCATGCATCTCCTTTCCTCTAAACCCGCCGACTGGCGGGCTGTTCTTTGCAATAGCGTTTCCCTTTTAAACAATGGGCTCAATCATTTTGTACCTTAATGCGAGAAAGTCCTGCACTTGGTTGCAAAATATATCTTCAGGGAAAGACCCTTGGTATCCGCAGTGTTTGCCCACAGGCAAATACAATTAGGATTCCATTTGGGTATTAGGTTGTCGGAAACCTATGTGCAAAGAACTATTTATAGTATAGCGCATATTGCATAAAAAATCAATGCGCTTGCTTTGGCTTATCTTAGCTATTCACTATCATACTTATCAACAAATTGTGCACCGAGCAAAAAAAAGCCCACACCAAGGTGTGGGCCGAACCGCGAGCGATTCTTTTGTATTGCGTCAAACAGGACGCAATACAACCAAATCTTGAACTTGTGTGCCGCTTTTTCTTACAACTTTCTGAAGCCAGCCAGCGCACTCATACCATGGCTTCTGGCGCACACCAAGTTTACAAACGATTCTTGCTCTCCGCGAATTTTGGCGAGAGCATAGGACAGACTGCAAAACATAATCCTCTTGCGGTGGCTCGATCGGGTTGCCGTTCTTTTGTACTGCCCTTGAGCATAGAAGCTTGACAATAGCTGTCAAATCCTCATCCTCTAACATGACATCAGAACAACCTTTTTCAAGCAGAAGACATGATTTTTCATCTATGTCTTCTTTGTTTGCTTCACCGACAAAATCAAATGTTCCAGTGTTGTTGATCCTGGAAAACAACAACATCGACTGCTCTTCTTTAGCCGCGGTCTTAATACTCATTAAATCTCCCCTCCGTAATTTAACTGCGTTGTGTGACGTGAAGTGCCCTGACAATAAACTATCCCTAGAACAAACAATAGATTTCTTAAATTAAAGAACAAACAGCCATTTTCTGGCTGCCTATGATATATACTTCTTCATATTTTGTCAATATAGACAGCCAAATTTAATTCCTCCACTTGATAAAGCGGACAAATGTGAGGAAATTAACTGACTGTAATATTGATTGCATACCTATATATTATACATCTATATAAAAGATTATAGAAATAAACCTGTGGAAAACGCATTACCCAATTAATGAGGGTATGACAAGTATAATTAAACTGATGATTCCAATAACCAATATAGTGTTAATTACTGTAAAAATACTATTCAATTTTATAATCTTTTCTTTGGGCATAGTGCTAGTTTCCAGAGGGATACATTACCATTTCATCGCTTCGCTCATAGTCAAAGACCTGCTCGCCCTTGCCAAACCAATGTTCGATTTCATGCTCTGCCTCGTCTTGCGTTTCAGAAGCATGCACTAAGTTGTAGACCGCGCGTTTATCGCGGTTTGCTGCTGCTGCTGAATCTACAGAAAAATCTCCGCGAATTGTTCCAAGTTCTGAATCAGAAGGCATGGTTGAACCTGCGATTTTCCTGGTCATCTCCACAGCATGAACACCCTTAATTACCATTACCACAACTGGGCCAGAATCCATAAATTTCAATAACCAGCTCCTAACCATTGGCCCAATTTTTTCTGCCTTATCTGTGCCTAATTCTTTATTTGCGTCATACCCATATTTTGCGTATGTTGCCAATGTTTTTTCGCCTAAACGCGTAATCCATGCTTCATCTTTTGGATAATGGTCATCTATCTGCTTATTTGTTGGACTAAACATGCGCAACCCAACAATCTTAAGCCCTACCTGCTCAATTCTCCGGATAATTTCTCCAGTAAGCCCTCGTTGCACAGCATCTGGCTTTGCCATTAAAAATGTTATTTCTTCTCTTGGATGTTTAGACATATATTATTTAACTGCTCTTTTAATTTTTTCTAATACTCGAGATGGTGTAAAATTGGCTTTTACAAGATAATCGCTTGCCCCGAGTTTTTTCCCTT
>CAYOXH010000078.1:0-3731 GCA_964407875.1 uncultured Gammaproteobacteria bacterium | reverse complement strand
ACAATAAAAAGAATACTTAAGATTGCAGGTACTTCAATCATCGCACTAATCGTGGCTACTGCAATCTGGTTCATGTCCGGCGAAGGCGTAGAAAATCCAGGCAACATCACCTGGGGTGTTACTTTTTTTCCAAAACAAGCCACTGACTTAGGTCTTAATTGGAGAGAAGTATATATTTCACTGCTTGATGATATGAAAGTCCGTAATCTGCGTTTAGCAGCACCCTGGAATGTAATAGAAAAAGACAGGGGATATTATAATTTTTCTGATATTGATTGGATGCTTGCAGAGGCCGGGAAGCGAGACGCTCGCGTCTTGCTTGCTGTCGGCAGAAAATTATTCCGATGGCCAGAGTGTCATGATCCTTTGTGGGCTATTGAATTAAAAGATATGAGCATTGAGTCCTCTGCCTTGGAGTTTTTAGCGCAAAGCGTGAGTCATTTTAAAGATTATGACAATATTATTGCCTGGCAAGTAGAAAATGAGCCAAATTTCCCTTTTGGAGAGTGCGCAGAACCGGTTCCAAATAAAGAATTTTTTAAAGAGGAGGTTGCGCTCGTCAGGTCAATTGATAGTACGCGTCCAATTGTTTCAACAGATTCAGGAGAGCTTGCAAGCTGGCTTTCGTTTTCTGGAGAAGTTGATAAGCTTGGGGTAAGCTTGTATCGGGTTACGGAGAATCCTAGGTTTGGCAGATTCTATTATCCAATGCGCCCTGGGTTTTACCAAAAAAAGACAAAATTAGTGCAGGCAATAAATAGTAATGTTCAAGAGGTGTTTTTATCAGAGCTCCAGCTAGAGCCATGGGCAGTAAAACCATTACAAGAAATGACACTAAAAGAGCAGTTTAAGAGTATGAATCTGTCGCGCACGTTATCCACTATAGAATACGCAAAGCGCACTGGGTTTGACGAAATATATATTTGGGGAGTAGAATGGTGGTACTGGTTGATGCAAACTCACAAGGATGATAGGTTTTGGGAGGTTGGTAAAAGTTTGATGAATAATAACTCCTCGTCTTCAGGATGACGTTATATTATGTCTATAGTTACAAAAACAGGAGATCAGGGGGAAACTGGTCGTTTTGGTGGTGGAAGAATTAAGAAAACTAATCCTAGGATTAGTGCTATTGGAGATGTTGATGAATTAAACAGCGCAATTGGTTTGCTTTCTGCTCGCACTGATCTTCCTCTGGAGATAAACGAAGATATCAAGACCATTCAGGCAACGTGTTTTACTATTGGTTCTAATCTTTCTACCCCCACAGACGCGCCACAGGAAGCGCAAGAGTATATTCCTCGTCTTAAAGAAGAGGATTTATCTTTTTTAGAGAAAAAAGTTGATGAACTTGAGCACCAATTAAGCTCTCAGAACGCTTTTATTTTACCAGGCGGAAGGGCCGCGGCTAGTATGAGCTTTTGGATACGCGCCATTTGCAGGCGCGCGGAGCGTTCTACTGTTGCGTCACATGAATTAGAGGAGGTACCAGCACTAATGTTACAGTATCTTAACCGATTGTCAGATTATTTTTATGTGTTAGCCAGATTTTTGAATCAAGAGGCAGGTGTAGAAGAGACACAATGGAAAGGCGGACACAAATTCGATTAAGTTATCCACACGCATGACCATTTTGGCTAATCTTCCATGTTTCCCAAACACAATATGTGGTGGTATACTACCTATTGCGAGCACTATATATAGTGTTTCGCGCTAATTTATAATGCGCGATTCAAGCAACTTGAATCGTTCTTAATCCATATGGATCAAAAACAAAAAAATACCACAACTCAAACTCAACAACACGCAGATTCTGGCGCGCGCGAAGTTGAATCAATTAATGGGTACTACAAAAAAGTAGTGCTTCATCAGGAATCAAAAGATACCCAAGAGGAAAAAAAGTCAGATGATATGTCTCTGAAGGTTTTTAATGATAGGTACGCGTTAAAAGGAAAAAATGGAGAGCAATTAGAGCATACAACAGAGCAGATGTGGCATCGCGTTTCAAAAGCCATCGCCTTGGTTGAGGCAACGCCTGAAAAGCAAAAACAATGGGAAGAGCGGTTCTACTGGGCCTTAGAGGATTTTAAATTTGTCCCAGGCGGAAGAATTCTTACGGGAGCTGGTTCAAATACAGATGTAACTTTTTATAATTGCTATGTTTTGCCTAACCCACCTGATTCCCGTGACGGTATTATGGACAGCGTAAAAGACATGGTTAAGATTATGGCCTTAGGCGGCGGCGTAGGAGTAAATCTTTCTTCTTTGCGTCCGCGTGGAAGTTATGTGAGAGGTGTAAACGGGTCTGCTTCTGGGGCAGTATCTTTTGGCTCACTATACTCGTACGCAACAGGACTTATTATTCAAGGCGGCTCTCGCAGAGGCGCTCTTATGTTGATGCTAGATGATGATCACCCTGATGTAGAAGAATTTGTTACTGTTAAAAGGACTATGGGCCAAGTTACAAATGCTAATCTTTCTGTATGCATTTCAGATGGTTTTATTGAGGCAGTTAAACAGGATTCTGATTGGGATTTAAAGTGGGGAGGAAAAGTAACTAAAACCATAAAAGCGCGGCACCTGTGGGACCTTATTACAGAGTCAGCTTGGGCTTCGGGGGAACCAGGGTGCGTGTTTATGGAGAGATGCCAAAAGCAATCAAATACATGGTATTTTGAAGATATTCAATGCGTAAACCCTTGCGGAGAGCAACCCTTGCCTGGTTGGGGTGTGTGCAACCTTGGTTCTGTTAACTTAGTGCCGTTTGCAGTAGAGGGCTCAATTGATTGGGAGAATTTAAAAAAGACCATACATACTGCTGTTAGATTTATGAATAATGTTATTGATGCAACCCCTTATGCGTTTGAAGAAAACCAAAAAGCCCAGTTAAATGTTCGCAGAGTTGGGCTCGGAACCATGGGCTTGGCTGATTTTCTTATTAAACTTAAAGTTCGATACGCAAGCAACGAGGCCTTAGCAGTAGTTGAGCAGGTCTATAAATTTATTCAGGATGAAACATACCGCGCTTCAGTTGACATTTCAGCAGAAAAAGGAGCTTTTCCTGACTTTGAAGTTGAAAAATTTATGCAAGGATACCATATTAAGCAACTACCAGAAGACATACAGATAGGAATTCAGAATTACGGTATTCGCAATGGTGTTCTGCAAACACAAGCGCCAACAGGAACAACAAGCATGCTTGCGAATGTTTCTAGCGGTATTGAGCCAGTGTATGATTTCTCGTTTATACGCACAGACCGTCTTGGCCAGCATACTGTTTATCATCCTTTGTACCAAGAATGGAAAGAAAATAATCCAAACAAAGAAGATCCTGATTATTTTGTGAATGCCAAGCAGTTAACCCCATTAGAGCATGTAAAAATGCAGGCAGCTGTGCAAAAGTATACAGATGCCTCTATATCAAAAACAGTTAATGCGCCAGAAGATCACACACACGAAGATGTAAAAGAGTTATATATAAAAGCATTTGAAATGGGATGCAAAGGCGTAACATATTATAGGGAAAACTCTAGGGACGTTTCTGTTCTTGAATCTCTCGATAGTAAAAAAGTAAAAGATAAAAAAGTTACAAAATTAACACAAGAGCAAAGCGGTGATTATGTTCCTCCAACAGAGACCTCTGAACATACTGAATCAGTACAAGAGAAAGTTGAAGAACATGAGGAAGTTAAAACAGAGGAACTGCAGCAAAGGCATGAGATTGAGCCAATGAG
>CAYOXH010000077.1:0-3787 GCA_964407875.1 uncultured Gammaproteobacteria bacterium | reverse complement strand
GCAGGCCAGAGGTAATAAGCGGAAAAACATATAAGATAAGTATTTCATATGGTAAATTATATGTAACTGTAAATGACGGGGAAGATGGAAAGCCCTTTGAGGTCTTTGCTACTATTGGCAAAGCAGGTGGATTTTTTGCGGCTAAGAGCGAAGCGATTTGCAGATTGGTTTCGCTTTCTCTGCGCAGCGGAATTTCTGCAGAAGAAGTGATAAAGCAGTTAAAAGGAATTCGCGGGCCAATGCCTTCGTTTGGTAATAATGGAACTAGGATTCTTTCGCTAGCTGATGCTATTGCTCATGTACTTGTTAGGCATATCAGTGGAGACCAAGAGAAGTTAGATTTAAGTTTTAAGGCAGAAAAATCAGAAAATAAAGAATCAGGACAAATAAGCCAGTCAATTGCAGATAATGGAAATGCTCCAGAGTGTCCGAAGTGTGGAGGAATACTTGAAATGGCAGAAGGATGTATGATGTGCCGCGGATGCGGATTCTCTCGTTGTTAATCTTTATATTATTCCCATGCTACACCCTGAACCCGAGCGAAAGCGAGTGGTTCAGGGTTGTCGTGACACTATATCAGCTCGTTTATTATGGCGGGGCATGCGCCCCGGCGAATGCCGGGCTGATATAGGTACTTATCCACAGATTATGCGTTGCATGTGTTCGGGTCTGTGGTAAGATGACCGCGTTACAATTTAAAACCTTATCAGGGAAGCTGGTGTGATTCCAGCGCTGTGCCGCAACGGTAATTTCGTCTAAGACGATTAAGCCCGATCGCTGATAAGTGTCCGTCTGTGACGGATATTCCTCGAGCAAGGTAAGTTTTGTGACCCTATATCCTGCTTGAGAAGCAGGTTTTTTATTATTCATTTGTCATTGCGAGGAGTGAGCTGTACTCAGCGAACGACGCGGCAATCCTATCGTCGAAACACAGCCAATTGTACAACTTGCTCTAATCAACGATAAGATTGCCGCGGTCGAGAGTACTCTCCCTCGCAATGACACTACTATATGAAAAAAAATTCTTTTATTGTTTCCATTATTCTATCTGCTATTGTGTTATTGCCTTCGGCGTTGTTATTCAATAATTCATCTGCTGCAGTAGCGCCTGCGGTTGGAACCTACCTTGCGTCAGTTGACCCTGCAACAGATTGGATTATAATGGCGCAGTCCGCAATCAGTAATACTCCGGCTGATCCATCTTTTTTACAAGAACTTGATGGTGATACAGCTAATGATTATGCGACTTATATTTTGGCTATCACAGCTTTAGGTGAGGATCCGCGTTCTTTTGGTGATGAGAATTTGGTTTATGGATTGCGCCAAAAGGAGTCAAACGGCCAAATAGGGGATGAATCACTTATGAATGATGACATCTTTGGCCTTTTGGCATTGCGCGCGGCTGGAGTTCCAGCGAATGATTCATTAGTTACACAAATAGTCAATTACATTAAAAATAACCAATTAGATGATGGCGGTTGGAATTGGTCAACAACTTCCATTGAAAGCAGTACAGATTATACTGCAATGGGCATTATGGCTTTGATAGTTGGAGGAGTTAGTGTGAGTGACAGTGTTATTGTTGGGGCATCTGATTATCTGGGGAATATTCAAAAAGATGATGGCGGATTTCCTATGTCTCTTAATCAAATATCAAATACTGCGTCAACTGCTTGGGCTTTGTCCGCATTGCACGCAATGGGAGAGGATATTAATTTTTGGAAGCCAAGCGGCCAAACACCAGTAGATTATCTTAACGCGCGACAGCACGTGGGTGGATACTTTTTATTTGATGCAACATCTTCAGATGCTGATTTGTTTACGCCAGTTACTACATCATATGCGGCAATTGCTTTGTCTGAAAAGTATTATCCAATCACAATTATTGAAACCCCACCACAGGTTCATGTGCGAATCGAAGGACAAGCAGAAACTATTTGTGATATAGAAACAGAAGGAAGCACTGCATTAGATGTTATAAAAGTAACAGCAGGTGTATGCGATTATACATATGTTATAGAGGACACACAGTATGGCCCATACTTAACTACTATTGCGGGTGAAGCAGCAGCAGGAATACTGGGATGGTCATATCTTCCAAATTATGAAGCCGCGCTTGTAGGAGCAGGTGATTATGAGATGGAAGAAGGTGATTATCTGTTGTGGTACTATGGGGCTTGGGATGACAAGCCACTGCGCATTGTGCACGGCGAAACTCAAGTAGAACTTAATAGTACAACCACTGCAATTGTACAAGTTTATTTGAGCCCTGCATGGCAGCCAATAGAGGGTGCAACACTAACCCGCGGGACTGAAACATTTACCACTGACTCTAATGGCCAAGTAAGTTTGAGTTGGAGCGAAAATGGGGCATATTATTTAGTAGCAACAGCAGAAAATAGAGTACGAAGCGCAAAAATTTTTGTTGTTGCCGGGGAGGCAGGAGAGCAGGCAAGTTTGCCTTTAAGCGTTACTATTAGCAATGACGATGGAGGCGGAGGAGGGAATCCCCCAGAAGATGGCGCGGAATTTGGTGTAAGCGGCAATTTGAATTTTGGCACAATTGCGCCAGGTGAATCAGCAACCAGAGAGGCAACTCTTACAAATAACAGCAGTTCCAGCATCACCACAACAGCAAGCGTAGATGGAGCAACTTTGTTTGTTGATAACCTTACTTTAGATAATGTTGTTCCTAATCAATGGCAAAAAGGTGTTTCTTCTAACAGCAGTGCTTCAGTTGATGTTACCTTAGATGTTCCAAATAATTATACAGAAACAGGAGCAGAGAATGGAACTTTAATTTTTTGGGCTAATACTTCGCAATGATAGAAAATATGAAAATACTTATAACCACAATAATACTTCTTTTTCCGTCAATCGCATTTGCTGGCAGTTCATCAGTTAACCAGACAAGTTTTGTAGTTAATGGTATTAGTGGAGAGGTAACAACAAGTAGTATGCGTGTTAATAATACTGATACAATAAATCAGCGCTATGAACTTTCGCAGGCAGATTCGTTTGTATCGCTTATCAGTGTTAGCCCGGCAGAGTTTTATCTTAATCCTAGTGAATCGCAAGATGTTGTAATTAGGTTTAGGCAGCCGCAAGAATCAAGCAAAACACAGTTAGCATTATTATCGTTTGACTCAAATCAAACATCCCAACTAAAGGTTGGAAATGGAATAAAGTTTCCGGTTGAATTCCTAACTTCACAGGTTGCGGGAGCTGTAGCATCTGACAAGACCTTGTCTCGTGCATCGTCTGTTTCAACCTGGCATATTGCTATCTATATTCTTGATATTATGCTTGTTGCACTCGCTAGCTGGCTTATTAATCGTCGCAAGTTTGCGTATAGCCATAGCAATAATTATAAGATAAACTTTATAGTATGAAGCAGATAAAATTTTTAATCTTAGGAATATTATTTGTTGTAGCGGGATTTTTACTTGGGCTTGGGGTGAATCAAAGCAGTGATTCAGCGGTCTCTGATACTGGATTAGTAATCGGCGAATCAACAATACCCGCAAGCATGATGATTGATACTGGTGATGATTTGCTTGGGTTTAATGATCTCGAAATCCGCGAACAAGAAACCGCATGGTCTTTACTAGAGGGTCTTAGCAAAGAAAGTGAGGAGCTTAGCGTTAGTTCAACTGATTATGGAGATCTTGGCGTCTTAATCGAAAGTATTAATGAGTATGAGAATGGTGCTGATAAAAATTATTGGCAGTATTGGGTAAATAATAAGTATGCTGATATAGCCGCAAATAATTATGTTATTTCTTCT
>CAYOXH010000076.1:0-3861 GCA_964407875.1 uncultured Gammaproteobacteria bacterium | reverse complement strand
GGAAGAAAACCAATTCAAACTCGTGTTGTGGAATAAGATAATAGAAAAAAAGCATACCAATTTATAAAGCAAAAAATTGAACAAGGACAACAGGTCTTTGTTATCTGCCCACTGATAGACGAAAGCGACACTTTGGGCATTAAATCAGTAACACAAGAATATAAAAAGCTTAATGAAAATATTTTTCCAAATATAGAAATAGGGCTTCTTCATGGAAAATTAAAACCAAAAGAAAAAGAAGAGGTAATGAATGTTTTTAAAAGCGGCAAGACACCAATTCTTGTTTCAACGTCTGTTGTAGAAGTTGGCGTTGACGTGCCAAATGCAACTGTGATTATGATTGAGGGTTCAGAGCGTTTTGGTTTATCCCAGCTTCACCAGTTTAGAGGAAGGGTTGGCAGAGGCGAACATCAATCATATTGTTTTTTGTTTACAGATTCTAATAGCCCGCAAACGAAAACACGCTTACAATCATTTGTGCAGGCCAAAGATGGTTTTGAAATCGCGGAACTTGATTTGCGTTTGCGAGGCCCAGGCCAGGTTTATAGCACAGAACAATCCGGCCATTTTGCAAACCTGAATATTGCCACACTTTTTGATACAGAACTTATCAGCGAAACAAAGGAATATGCTAAACATATTCTAGAGACAGATCCTCATTTAAAAAAATACCCAACCCTAAAATCTGAATTAGAAAAACAGGCCCAGCAACTGCATTTTGAATAGGTTGTAGTTGACTTTTACAAAAAAATACGTATATACTAATAGTAATTCAATGCAAATAAGGGGCTGGATTCGGCATATGGTTTTACATCATACCATGGCTGCGTGCGTACGAGGATCTCCCCTCCCTCCAATTCGCCTAGTACAATACCTGAGCGCTCAGGTGTACTTGCCAGCCCCCTTATATTCATTATAAAATAAAGTTAGTAAATACATCGCATTGTTTTTTAAAATAGCACAAAATCTAGCCGCCCGGAGGAGCGGCGAAAGGAGGGTAGAGAGGTTTAATCCTTCAAATTCGTTAATATTATTGAGGGGAAACTTACACAAAAGAGGGGAAAATGCCACTCAGATCAGATGTCTCTGACTTAGCAGTCAGAGATGGTAGAATCGCAGAAAAAGATTTCATCAACCATGCTATGGGCATTGATGCATATGCCCAGGTCGTAAGGCATATGACAGAGTTCCAGCCACCGAGGCGGGTTTCATTCAATGGAGCCCAAGACAAACTCGTTGTAGTTGGTTTTTCCAACAACTGGAATGGCGAGGTTGTCATGGTCCAATCCACTAGGACCAACACTCCTGTCCCAATACCTCGCGGCTGCCTCAAGAACAAAGATCTCTGGAGGCAGTGGACCGAGCCGTAAAGGCGAAGTAAAACAGTCACCGTATAATGCACGGTAACTGGAAACAACGAAGTGGCAATTCTTAATTCAAAAAGAACTGTCACTTTTTCAATTTATTAATACCTAAAACAAATAACGCATTAGATATATCTTTGACAGGCATAATCCTGGTATTTTGCGACTTGTTATCTAATTCACTAGGAACGTACATCACATTGAACCCTAAACGCGCTGCTTCTTTTACACGTCCATCAAAGTGAGCAACTAAACGAACCTCTCCCCCTAAGCCCACCTCTCCTAGAACTATGGACTTGTTTGGCATGGATTGGTTTGAAAGGGATGAAGCAATTGCCAAACATGCTGCCAAATCTAAAGCAGGATCTTTTGTATGCAGGCCACCGACGATATTTAGAAAAACATCTTGGTCATCAAGTTTAAGTCCCCCACGCCGCCCAAGAACCGCTATTAGCAGTTCAAGACGAGATAAATCAAACCCGCTGGTTGCGCGCTTTGGGTAGCCATAGCTTGTTTTATTGGTTAGTGCTTGAATCTCGATTAGGAACGGACGCGTTCCCTCCATAATCACGCTTACAACAGAACCAGGAACTTTTTCTCTGTGTTCCCCTAAAAACAATTCAGAGGGATTTTTTACTTCTTTTAGGCCACTATCTGACATAGAAAAAACACCAACTTGGTTTGTTGGGCCAAAACGATTTTTTACTCCCCTAAGCAGGCGATACTGATGAAGCTTGTCGCCCTCTAGATACAGCACTACGTCAACCATATGCGCTAATGCCTGAGGACCTGCGGCAACACCTTCTTTTGTTACATGCCCAATAACAATAATTGGAATATTTGTTTCCTTTGCTAGCTTGAGCAATTGTCCAGTTGAAGAACGAATTTGAGAAACATTCCCTGCCTCTGACTGAATTTGTTCATCGCTGATTGTTTGTATAGAATCCACAATAACTAAACCAGGATTCTTGGACCGAATTGTACCACAAATCGGGCTAATCCTTGTTTCTGGTAAAAACTGGATATTAGCGTCTTTAACACCAAGGCGACGCATGCGCATGCCAATCTGCTCTGGCGATTCCTCTCCACAAACATAAAGAACACCTCTCTTAATCCCCTCTCCTGTACTCGGGAGAGGGTTAGGGTGAGGGTCCCCCACACATTCGATCATTTGTAAAACCAAAGTTGATTTCCCTATTCCAGGATCCCCTGCAAGCAAAATAAGTGACCCTGGCACAATACCGCCACCAAGAACAGAATCTACTTCATTAATTCCTGTAGTCACGCGACGCACATCTTGACTTGTGTCAAGTGAAACTACCTCTGCACTCACCTCCTCACCACCTCGCAACTCACTCACTGTTCCCCATTTTCCGCACTCATCACACTGTCCCTGCCATTTTGAGTATTGAAAATCACAAAAAGTGCAATAAAATAGTACTTCATCTTTTGACATAGTACTCTACTATAACACATGAAAATTCACTTGTCATCCCGACCGAAGTGAATCGCTGTACTCAGCGATGAACGAAGTGGAGGGATCTCTTTTTAAAAACAAAGAGATCCCTCCACTTCGCGAGTACGCTTCGGTCGGGATGACAAAGTTCTCTATTTTTTGTCTCCAATCTTAGATAGTTCTTGTAACACTAAACTTTCCAACTCTTCAAAACTAGAAACTTCTGTTAATGCCACATCTCCAATAACCAAAGTTGGAGTGCTGTTAACACCAAGGGCCAAGCCCTCCTGGAAATCACGATTAACTATATCCTTTATATCTGGGTCACCCAAGCACTTGGCAAATTTATCCGCATCAAGCCCAAGTTCATTTGCCGCGGCAACGAATAAACTTTGGGACAAGGCATCTTGGTTCGAAAAAATCCATCCTTTATATAGCCAAAAGTTATCTTGCTCATGGCTGCAGCGCGCGGCAATGGCGGTCTGCTCGGATAATTCAGATCTAACAGGAAAATCTTTCCACACACGAACAACATCCTCGCTGTAAAGTGACATAATTTGGGTCATAAAAGGTTGTATTGATTTGCATACAGGGCATGTAAAATCACCAAATTCATATATTGCGAGTTTTGCGTTTTTTCCGCCTTGAACCGGGGTCTCGGAATATGCTATAGGACGAGTAATCCCTTCAAAATCATAAACTTGCGTAGATGGGTTTGTATTTTGGAGAAGATCCAACCCAAAAAAGAGCATTGATACTACTCCTAGTGTAATAAGTACTGTTAGAATTATGTTATGTTTTGGCATGTGGGACTAAAACTTCAAACTTCAAAAAGCAAACATCAAATAAACATCAAGATCCAAACATCAAATAAGAATTAAATATATTAATTGCCACCTTTTGGATTTATTAAGTTATCTACAATAGCAGAAAGAATAAGTTTTAGTTCTTCAGATTCTTGAATAATATTTTGCATTCTTGGTTTGAATTTTGGGTTTGCTTCTGCCAACATCTCAAGATGTAGTTTTGTTTCTTTTGCTT
>CAYOXH010000075.1:0-3929 GCA_964407875.1 uncultured Gammaproteobacteria bacterium | reverse complement strand
TTAATTTTTTTTTAACGGCTTCGATATCAAACCCACCACCCCCCGGCCCCAACCTTAGTACAGGAGGGGGAGTGTTGCTATGAAAATAGAAAACAAAAACAAAAATTCATCAACCTCAAACGAACTTGGGGAGCTTTTTAAAATTGCAGTTGAAAAAAAAGCATCTGATCTGCATCTAGTGGTCGGACAACCTCCAATTATACGCATAGATGGCAGGTTGCAGATAATAGAAAAACAAAAACCACTTACTAACGAAAAAGTGCAGGACTTATTATTTAGCATCACAAGCGAAACACAAAAAGATAAGCTAAACAAAAAAAGAGATCTAGACATGTCATATGAAATACCAGATCTTGCCCGTTTTAGAATAAACATGCACCACGAAAAAGGAAACCTTGGATTAGTTGCTCGCGTAGTCACCCACCACATACCTAATATGAAGGAAATTCAAATGCCAGAAGCATCCTACAATCTTGCGCGCCTAAAAGATGGACTTATTTTGGTAACAGGGCCAACTGGCTCAGGTAAATCAACAACCCTAGCTGCCATGGTTAATTTAATTAATACAGAGCGCAACATTCATATTGTTACTTTAGAAGATCCGATTGAGTTTATCTTTGACCCAACTGATAGCATTATAAAACAAAGGGAGTTAGGAAGCGATTTTTTGGATTTTGCCTCGGGCTTAAAACACACACTGCGCCAAGACCCAGATGTTATTATGGTTGGAGAAATGCGCGACTTGGAGACCATTGCTGCAACAATGACTTTAGCAGAAACAGGCCATCTTGTGCTTGCGACGTTACATACGATTAATGCGGCGCAGACAGTGGATCGTATTATTGATGTGTTTCCTCCATATCAGCAAGATCAAATTCGGGTACAGCTTTCTATGTCTTTGCGCGGAGTAATCTCACAAAAACTTTTAGTAAAAGACGGCGCAGGACGCTTGGCATCCAGAGAAATTTTAATAAATAATGATGCTGTTGCCAACCTAATTCGTGAAAATAAAATTGCCCAGATAAAAACTGTTATCCAGACCTCTGCAGATATTGGTATGACCACTATGGATCAGGATATTAAACGCTTATTCAAAGAAGGAAACATTACCCAAGAAACAGCAGTAAGCAACATGATAGACCCGCGCACCTTAAAGACATAGTGTCATGACACCTATTAATCTAAAATCTATTAAACTGTTCTCTGGCTTTACAGAAGAAGAATTTGCCAAACTTGCGCCACTGCTGCACGAGCAACGCTATCATGATGGGCGTACTATATATGCCGCAGGAGAACCAAGTGAAAATCTGTACATTATAGCAAGCGGCAATGTAGTTATTACTCATGAATTAGATAGCGATATTATTACGCTCGCAAAACTTAGCGCGGGTTATTTTTTTGGTGAGGCAGGGCTTTTACAAAAAAAACACAGCCATCAATCAGAAGCGCGCGCTAGCTCGGATGATACAGTAATTCTTAAACTAGATCATGATAGTTTTGACAAAATCAAAACAGATAATCCGCAACTCGCCCTGCATATTTTACACGCAATTGCATCCACGCTCTCAAAACGACTAGGAGAAGACACAACACGCATAGCTATTATCTCCGCAATTAGCGATTTAGTTAATGAACCAAAGAATCTTAATAATATAGAAAAACTTGCCCAAGAAATACTAGCAATCACTGTCCGCGCTATTCCATCTAATAGCGCTTTCCTTGGCGTGTATTCAAAGCACGTTCCTGAGCAATTAAAAATTTTGGCCTCAACAGGGTTAAGCCCAAAACATATTCCAAAAGAACTGCCAGTTACCAGCGATCCGTATCTGCATAAATTATTTACCCAAGACGGAGAGATAAGCATATTAAGTAATAGATATGAATCCCAAGAAAAAGTTTTTTACGCAAAGCGCAACCTACTGGCCCGCGCAATTACCATAGAAAAAAATAATGTGGGAGTTATTTTACTTGCAGATAAGGTTAATGGTGAATTCACCGGGCAGAATGGCTTAATGCTGCAAATTATCGCAGGCCAAGTTTCGTTTGCTATCGAAGAAGCGCGCCTGCGCAAAGAATCCCAAGCCCAAGAAGAATTGAAACGAGAATATGTAGGCATATAATATTACCAAAAAGTAGAGGCGCAAAATTTTTCGCCTCTACTTTTTGGTGCGCCGTAAGGGAATCGAACCCCTAACCTTGGGCTTAAGAGGCCCCTGCTCTACCAATTGAGCTAACGGCGCTGGTGGGACGCTAAGCGTCCCAATTACCACGCTGAGCGTGGTGTCCTCGGAGGGATTCGAACCCCCAATAACAGGTCCGAAGCCTGTTGTGATATCCATTTCACCACGAGGACATATGGTAATATAATAGCCCAGCACGCAGAATACCACAAATAATTCATTCTTTCAACTATTATAAAAGGCCTACTAACATAGGCCTCTTGCGCGCGCACTAAATCAAAATCTATTCAGATGGATTAGTATCTGGCTCATTGCCCTCGGGTGGAGCAGGTGAGGACTGATCTTGCGGTTGTTCGCTTGGCTGATTATTAGACGATCCCTTTAGCGCGTCTTTTAATGTTTTGCCTGCCTTAAACTTAGGAACCGTAACTGTTGGAATTTTAATTCGCTCACTTGGCTTTTGCGGATTAACGCCCATACGAGATTCTCGCGTACGCGCTAAAAACGAACCAAAGCCCGTAAGCACTGCCTCTTTGCCTGCCTTCATAGCATCAATAACAACTGCCTCAAATGCATCAATAACATCTTCTACTTCTTTTTTTGAAACATTTGCGCGCTGAGCAATTTTTTCTAATAATTGTTCTTTATTGATTTTGTTTGGATTAGACATATGTCCGTGGAATGACTCATTATTTTCATCTATATTGTATACCAAGTTTTTACAAATGGCAACATAGATCAAAAATTTCTAAGGTCTAAGGTCTAATTTCTAAAAAACTAATTTAGACCTTCGGCCTTAGATCTTAGACCTTTAAAATAGTATCTAATCTCTCAATTGACTTTGCGTTTCCGCTCTTATTATCAATTTCCATAAGCATTGCATTCACTCGCACCTCACCACCATCAGATATCTCGTGCTTGCGCGAAATTTGATCTTTAAACTCTGCTATAATGCCTTCCTTCTCTACACCAATAACTGAATCAACTGCTCCGCACATGCCAACATCACTAACAAAGGCTGTCTTACTTGGTAAAATTGTCGCGTCTGCTGTTGCGACATGCGTGTGAGTGCCAAGAACTGCGCTTACCTTACCATCGATATACCATGCCAAGGCCATTTTTTCGCTCGTTGCCTCTGCCTGAAAATCTATAATCTTAATTTTAACGCTCTTTGGTAATTCACCAAGAACTTGGTCTAGCACATGAAATGGTGAACTAGTTTTCTTTTTAATAAATACTTGTCCAAGTAAATTTATAATTGCAACTTGTGTTGCCCCAACTTCAATAACTTTATATCCACTACCCGCAACGTCCCCTGGCCAGTTTGCAGGGCGAATAATTGGCATATCCTTATCCTCGAACAAAACCATGCCTTCGCTTTTATCTGCCCAATGGTCTCCAGTAGTAAAAAAATCAATGCCTGCTTGCCGTGCTTCTTCTATAGTCTGGCTGGTGACGCCTGTCCCATGAGCAATATTTTCTGCATTTGCAATTACAAAATCTGGCTCGTATTCTTTTTTCCATTGTGGTAAAATTTCTGCCACTGCTTTGCGGCCAGGCTTGCCAACAATATCGCCTAAAAATAATATTTTCATAATTGATATGAGCGAGAGCAATGGAAATGCTTGCATTTCTCATTGCCGAGCGAATGAAGATTATATTTATTAATATACGCGTGGAGTATAACAAAATGACTAAAATTTTACAAACAATAACGCCAATAATTCTGGCAGTATTAATGTTCTCTTT
>CAYOXH010000074.1:0-4053 GCA_964407875.1 uncultured Gammaproteobacteria bacterium | reverse complement strand
AGAAGCAATAATAAGTTTAATCAAAGTTCGCGTAAATAGTTCATTAAAAACAGAAACAATTTCTTTTGCTTTTATCCATCCTAAAAATACAATCAGCAAACTGCAGAATAAAGCAGCATATACCGCGCCCATGAATCCATAAATAGGAATCAAGATAAGGTTCAGGGCAACAAACACAATTAGCTGTATTCCTCTATTGACCGTGTTCCTGCGCTCATTACCAGTTGCATTAAGCAAAGAGCCAAATGGGAACTCAATATATAAAAACACAACAGCCCAAATTAAAATTTGCAAGGCGGGTATTGATTCAACATACTTTGGCCAAATACTTGTTATAATAGGGCTTGCAAGCAAATTAATACCAACCGCAATTGGCATAGAAATAGTTAAAAGTATAAGCAAGGTTCTGCTAAACAACGACTGAAGACGGTCTTTTGTTGCTACAGCGTAATTACTCATTGCAGGATACACAGCCGCAGTGATTGCTAAAGCAATAAACGGAAACGTGAACACTACTTTCGCGGGAATCGCATAAAGTCCAACTGCTTCATCTCCAACCATGTTCTTAATCAAAATTGAATCAATAGTATTATATGCTTTTATAAATCCAGCAGCTAAAAAGAACGGAACAGCAGATATGATCCATTTTTTTGCGATTACCCAGTCAAAAAGCGGCTCAAAAGAAATATCTGTTTTTTTTCTAAGCCATGTAGCAGAAAATAGCAGATGCCAAAAACTGCCAATCCCAATAACCAATAACAGCATGCGCAAATCATTGGTGCGCGCAATAGTAATTAATCCAACTGTAAAAATAATTACTTGGAATATCGCAACACCAATGGATTCATACACTAAGTTCTGCCTTGCTCTGAACACGGTATAAAAGAAAGCTGTAAACGCGTCCATAACCATTATGATCGAAGTAATCAAGAGCATTAACCGAAGTTCAGAATCATACCCAAGCAAGAAAGCAATAGCATGGAGCAGCATTATAGCGAGCAAGGCAAGACCCATTCGTATAGTAAAAAATACGCGGAAATTCCTTTTTTGTTTTTCTGGATCCTGCGAAAAATTCCGAATAGCCATAGGTACAAATCCAAAATCAACCACTAACGAAAAAAACGCGGCAAAAGATAATGCAAATATATAAGATCCTAATTGTTCTGGCCCAAGAGCGCGCGCGACTATGCTGAAGTAAGTAAAGGAGAGAATCTTTTGAAATACTAAGGCAGTAGTATATATTGCGCCGCTCTTTGCTACTTTTTTAGGATGATGTTGATTCATGTAGTAAGTATCCCATATTTATAAATAAAAACCAGCCAAATGGCTGATTTTTATTTATAAAAACAATCATTATCGCTTACTCCATTGCGGAGCGCGTCTTGCTCTTTTGAGTCCTGGTTTTTTGCGTTCCTTAACACGTCTATCAACAGTTAAATACCCTGCTACTCGTAATGTCTTTCTAATGTCCTGGTCATGGCTAAGTAGAGCGCGTGCAACTGCCAAACGGACTGCCTCTGCCTGGCCTTTGGGCCCGCCGCCAGTTACTTTAACATTAATATCAAATTTTACATTATCTCCAATCTTCTTAATAGAAGAAGTTGCAATATCAGTAAATGGGCCACTAGGAAAATAGTCAGCAACTTTTTTCTTGTTAACAACAAAATTACCCTTTCCACGGACATATAACTGAGCAATAGCAATTGCGGACTTTCGCCTGCCTACTGCTCTTATGTATTTACGGCCCTTGAAAGGATTTGAATTTTCCTCTTGTTCTTTTTTATCTGACATAGTTGTGATAATGAATAATAGAAAATGGAAGATAGAAATTTTCCATCCTCTATCCTCTATTTTCCATCTTCTATCTTTAATCGCTTAATCATCTCCTTACGCAATGAATTCTTAGGCAACATGCCATATACCGCTCTACGCAAGACCTCATGTGGCCTTCGCTTCCACAAATCAGAAAGTTTTTCCGACTTTAGCGCGCCTACTCTTGTTGTTGGTCTATAATATACTTTCTTTTCCATTTTTCCGCCAGAGAACTTTATTTTATCGTAATTTTCAATTATCACAGAATCACCCTGATCTTTATAGGGAACATACTCTGGCTTATGTTTTCCAATTAAAAATTTTGCTGCCTCTGATGCCACTCTTCCAAGAGTAGTTTTTGTAGCATCTATTTTGTGAACTTCGTGTTTCATATAATAAGCTGTGTGATAAATTGGGGAATTGGTGTGTTTTTCACTTCACTCACCCATTCACCAATTCATCACAATACTAAACTAAAGATATAATCGTCTTTTCTGCACTATCTCCGGCGCGCCGGACCGTCCGTCTTATGCGCGTATATCCTCCGTCTCTATCTTTATACTTTGGCCCAATTACTTCAAAAAGTTTTTTAACCGCGTTTTTGTGCGAAAGTGATTTATCTGCTGCGCGTCTGCCAGAAACAGTATCTTTTTTTGCAAGAGTAATCAAGCGCTCTGCATATGACCTTAATGCTTTTGATTTTGCAACAGTTGTTTCAATCTTCTCGTATAAAAAAAGTGAAGTTGCCAACTGCTTAAGAAGCACGCGCCTGTGGGATTGCTTTCTTCCTAAATGAATTTTCTTTTTTTGGTGACGCATATGGAATATTGTGTTGGGAATTGGGGAGTTGGGTGTTGAGTGGTATTACTTTTCTTCTGCTGGTGACTTATCTTCTAATTTCTCGGTCTCGTCTTTTGGCTCCTTCTCTTCATCTGTGGAATCAGTGAAATCTGTGGTCGGCTCTTCTTCTCCCCCAAGTTCCTCTTCGCCTGCTAACGATGATTCTGCTATTAAATTAAAATGATCTGCAAGAATGCTTGATGATGATTTTAGCGCCTCTTCTACTGAAACAGTTCCATTGGTTTCAATTTCCATAGAAATCTTGTCATAATCAGTTCTTCCGCCTACCCGAACATTATCTACGGTATAGCCAACTTCCCTAACAGGTGTAAAAATTGAATCAATTGCAATTACATTTACTTCTTCTTCTTTTTCTTCTCTAGATTCAACTGGCTCATATCCTCTTCCTTGCTTAACCCATAAAGACATTTCTATATTTGCTGCCTTATCTGTTAAGGTCATAATAACCTGTTCTGGATTAGTAACTTCTATGTCTGAATTTTTTTCGATATCTGCCGCGGTTATTTCTTTTTCTCCAGAAGAAGAGAGTTTTAACTCAACTGGCTCCTCGGAATGGCTTTTAATATTAACACGCTTTAAATTTAGAGATATATCCACTACATCCTCTTTTATATATTCAATTGAAGTAAATTCGTGGCTTACTTCTTTTATCTTAAAAGCATATATTGCTGCCCCTGGCATAGAAGAAAGCAAAACACGGCGCAATGAGTTCGCTATTGTAGCGCCATATCCAGGATACAATGGACCAACAGATAATGTGCCTTTAAACTCATTATCTTTATCTAGATCAATTGATATATTTTTTGGCAAAGAAATAGATTCCATATAATTTATTTATTGTTACATTGTTAAATTATTAGCGTGAATAAAATTCAATAATCTGCCTTACGTCTATCATCTGTTTTGGATCCTCCAAATCCGGCTCTGATATAACTTTTCCCTTATATTCTTCGCGAGTTAGCCAATGCGGCGCTGCTCTATCAATTTCTTTTACGCGAGCCTTAAATAATTCTTTTTCAGAAACAGATGGTTTTATTTCTATGCTTGAACCAATGGCAACCTGAGTGGAAGGAATAGCGCATTTTTTGCCATTAACTAAAATGTGTCCGTGGTTTACCATTTGGCGAGCTGCTGGACGTGTTTTTGCAAAACCAAGCCGATACACAATATTATCTAATCGGCTTTCGAGCATTGTAAGAATTGTATCCCCAGTATCGCCTTTTCTTTTAATTGCTTTTTTGTAGTAATTATTAAATTGGCGCTCTAGAATTCCGTAAAAGCGTTTTGCTTTTTGTTTTTCACGCAATTGCTTGCCATAGCTTGTAACTTTCGAAAAAATATTTTTTGGCCCATGAACTCCAGGGAAATATGATTTCCTTG
>CAYOXH010000073.1:0-4289 GCA_964407875.1 uncultured Gammaproteobacteria bacterium | reverse complement strand
TTATTAAAATATGACCGTACGCGATTGCGCAGTTTTTTAGCTTTTCCAATATACAAAATCACACCCTTTTTATCTTTAAAAAAGTAGACGCCAGTGGATAGAGGGAGGGATTTTAACTGATTTTCTAATATTTTATCCATGTGAATAGTATAGTGATATTATTAAGCTTGATCAAACCTCAAAATTCATGTATACTACGTCGTATTGATTTTAAGATATTATGCCAAAAAAAGTCACAACAGAGGTTATCTCCGTTAAAGGAGCAAAAGTAAACAATTTAAAAAATATCTCTTTAGATATTCCGCGTAATAAGCTGGTGGTTATTACAGGTCTTTCAGGTTCAGGAAAATCGTCGCTTGCCTTTGATACGATTTACGCAGAAGGACAGCGACGTTATGTGGAATCTTTATCTGCCTATGCAAGGCAGTTTTTAGGTTTAATGGATAAGCCAGATGTGGATAGAATAGACGGGCTTTCGCCTGCAATTTCAATAGACCAAAAGTCGGTCTCACACAATCCACGTTCAACAGTCGGAACCGTGACAGAGGTATATGACTATCTTCGTGTTTTGTATGCTCGGGTCGGAATTCCTCATTGTCCAGAATGTGGCAGAGTGGTTTCTAAGCAAAGCAAAAAACAAATTATTAGGCAGATTCAGAAGTTGCCAAACGAGACAAAGATTATCATACTTTCTCCATTGATTCGTGACCAAAAAGGCGAACACAAGCATGTGTTTGAAGAATTAATTCGCGCGGGCTACGCTCGCGTCCGCTTAGATGGGGAAGTTATTTCCATTGAAGAGGCGCAGGATAAGAATATTGATAAAAAAATAAAGCATACTATTGAAGTTGTTGTTGATCGCTTAGTAGTAAAGCAAAATTATTCTTCTGACGATAAGTCGCGATTAGCAGATTCTTTAGAGACAGCATTGGAATTAGGAGATGGGTTGATAATTGTGAGTGAGGTCGAAGGCAGCAATGATACACTATACTCCCAGCATCTTGCATGCGCGCATTGTCATGTAAATCTTCCCTTGCTTGAGCCAAGGAATTTTTCGTTTAATTCTCCTCATGGCGCGTGCGCTGAATGTACTGGCATAGGAACAAAACTTGAGGTTGATACAGAGTTGGTCATTCCAAATAAAAAGCTCTCAATTGCAGAAGGAGCAATTAGGCCATGGTCCAGAACCGCCTCTTTCCAAGGATGGTATTTTAGAATTTTAGACACAGTTGCAAAAGTTAACGGTTTTTCAATTAATACGGCGGTTAAGGATTTACCTAAAAAAGCCATTGATATTATTATGCATGGGACTTCTGCTGTGGAATATCGCGTATCTAACCCAGATGCGCAAGGAAAGGTTAAGGAGTTTGAAACTAAGTTCGAAGGAGTGGTTAATAATTTAATGCGCCGCTACCAGGAGACGGATTCAGATTATATCCGCCGTGAAATAGAGGGGTATATGCGCGTTAAACTTTGCCCAAAGTGCGAGGGCAGGCGATTAAAGGATGAGGCCTTAGCTGTTATGGTTGCAGATAAGAACCTTGCCCAAGTAACAGAAATGTCTATTGATGATTCTTTGGCGCATTTTAAAAAATTAGTTAAAAGCCGGGGCCTATTAACAGAATCGCAAATGAAGATTGCAAAGCTTGTGTTTAAGGAAATTGTTGCTCGCTTGGAGTTTTTGCAAAATGTTGGGTTAAATTATATAACCTTAAACAGGGCAGCGCACACGCTATCTGGCGGAGAAGCGCAAAGAATCCGTTTGGCTACGCAAATAGGATCCGCGTTAACTGGGGTGTTATACATATTAGATGAGCCATCAATTGGATTGCATCAGCGTGATAACGCGCGTTTGATTAAAACACTCAAAGATCTTCGTGACTTATCGAACACTGTCATAGTGGTTGAACATGACGAAGATACTATTACTTCTTCTGATTGGGTGATTGATATTGGCCCAGGAGCAGGGGAGCATGGCGGGGAGATTGTTGCCCAAGGCAAGCCAGATAAAATTAAGAAAACAGCAAAATCAATTACTGGGCAGTATCTTTCTGGTAAAAAATCAATTAAGTCACCAGACACATATCGCAAAGGAAATGGAGGTGTGATTTCTATTCTAGGAGCTCAAGAATTTAATCTTAAAAATGTTAATGTAGATATTCCTCTTGGCAAATTGGTAGCGATAACTGGTGTTTCTGGCTCTGGGAAATCCACATTAATGACTGATATTTTAGCAAAGTATTTGCTGCGGCATTTTTACAGAGCAAAAGATCATCCAGGCAAACATACTGCGATTCGAGGATTGGAGCACGTTGATAAAGTTATTGATATAGATCAATCTCCGATTGGCAGGACCCCGCGTTCAAACCCAGCAACATATACAGGCGTGTTTACTCCAATTCGAGATTTATTTACAGATTTGCCAGAGTCAAAAATTCGCGGCTACAAAGCAGGACACTTTAGCTTCAATGTCCGTGGCGGTAGATGCGAATCTTGCGAAGGCGATGGTGTTAAGCGTATTGAAATGAATTTTTTGCCAGATGTATATGTAGAGTGTGAGGAATGCCATGGTAAGCGATATAATCCTCAAGTTTTAGAAATTCATTATAAAGAAAAAACAATTTCAGATATTTTAGAGATGACTGTTGAAGAAGCATCAAAGTTTTTTAGGAATATTCCCGCAATCAAAACTAAGCTCGAGACATTGAATGAAGTAGGGCTTGGATATATCCACCTTGGCCAAAGCGCTACAACATTATCTGGCGGTGAAGCCCAAAGAATAAAACTTGCAACAGAACTCTCACGACGCGCAACTGGTAAGACGCTTTATATCTTAGACGAGCCAACAACTGGTTTGCACTTTGCGGATGTGGAGCGTTTATTGCATGTCTTGAACAAATTAGTGGATAAAGGAAACACAGTCCTCATCATTGAACACAATTTGGATGTCATAAAGTCCTGTGATTGGATTGTTGACCTTGGCCCAGAAGGCGGAGACAAGGGTGGTGAGATTGTGGCAGTTGGTACACCTAGTGATGTTGCTAAAGAGAAGAAAAGTTATACGGGTAGTTATTTGAAGAAGGTGCTTTGATGGTAGTTGGGAATTAGGGAATTAGAGGGTAGGGTGGTTTCGTTAGCCACCCTTTTTTGGTATTATACATATATATGAATCAGTTAGAACAGTTAATTTTATCAACACTCGTGTACTATGATATTTTTGATTATCCTTTGACTTTGGTTGAAATACATCGGCTATTGCTTCGAGTAAAAATTCAAGAATCTGGTGAAATACAAGATTATGATTTATGTGGTATAAAAGATACTTTATCTAGCAGAGGATTAAGAAGCAGTATTAGGACAAGGCAAGGATTTTTCTTTTTAAAAGGACGCGACCGCATTGTTAAAACACGGTTAACAAGATATGTGCTTGCAAAAAAGAAATACGATAAAGCCCAAAAAATAGTTAGGATTCTCTCGCATGTTCCGTTTACGCGCGCGATTTTGGCATGCAATTCAATTGCTTATAATAATACCAAAGAGATAAGTGATATTGATTTGGTGATTATTACAAAGCGCGGTGGCGTGTGGTGGGCGCGTCTTTTTTCTCTGCTCTTGCTTTCTGCTTTTCATTTGCGGCCCGGCCAAGGAGGCAACAAGAATAAAATTTGCTTAAGTGTTTTTATTGATGAAGATAATTTGAATCTAAGTGATCTCAAGATGAGTCCAAGTGACATTGATTTTGTGAACTGGGTTGCGAATTTTTATCCGCTCTATGATTCTCATTTTGTGGGCGGCCTGGCTGGTGGATACTATCGCAAATTTTGGCAGGAAAACAATGTTTGGTTAAAAAAGTATTTACCTCATGCAGAAGGCGTTATTCAGCATACCACTAGGCAAATTCGGCACACATCTTTTGCGAAAATTATATTTGAATATATATTATTGCCTTTTACTTTTTTAGCTAGGAATGTTCAACAACAGTATTTTCCACACGCAATTCGCGAACTTGCAAATCAAGATACTCGTGTTCGGGTTGAGGAGGGTTTGCTGAAGTTTCATGTTAATGATAGGCGCTTGCAGCATTTGGAGGAATTTGTGAAAAGATATGAGAATGCAATAAAAGCAACGTCATCCTGAGCGAAGTGACTCGACGTACTCGTCGGGGAACGGAGTCGAAGGATCTCGCCGTTACTTACTGCAGTAAATACACACGAGATCCTTCGACTTCACTCACCAATAAGTATATTGGTTCGTTCCGCTCAGGATGACGTCATATTTATGAAATATTT
>CAYOXH010000072.1:0-4375 GCA_964407875.1 uncultured Gammaproteobacteria bacterium | reverse complement strand
GGATGTATGACCATTGTGAATTTGACCCTTATTACATACCGCCAGAAACATTTATAGATTGCCCATTTGGGTATTATTGGAACGAGCGAATGGGATTCTGCGAGCCAGAGTTCCAGAATTGTATGTTCTTTGGTCCGGTTCGCGATTGTGATCCAGGAGAAAAGCCAATTCCTCCAGATCCGAATGATATGTGTGGGCAGCCGTCTTGTATTCCTAAAATGCAATTTTGTCCTGATATAAGCACTATGATGCCAATGGAATGCCCAGAAGGGCAATACAGGGAAATGATACAAGATAAAAACGGATGTCCTGATTTCGGAAAATGTGTTGGAGGAGACGGGGGTCCTCCGGATGCCCAGTGTCCTACTGTGTATGATCCGGTTTGCGGAACAAACGGCAAAACATATGATAATGAGTGCCAAGCAGGCAGTTATGGAATTGGAATACAATATTATGGCGGGTGCGAAGGCGGCGGATTCCAAGATTGCCCTTGGGGACACTTCTGGGAAGGGCAAATTAATAAATGTTTGAAAGAGACAGATTATGTGCCTTGGAGGCCAGGTGAATGTGACTTTGGATGGAAATGGAATGGCGAGTTCTGCGCGCGCGATTCAGGTGTTGTAGGAAGTTGCGCAACATTCTGCGAAACCCCCTGCACAAATGGATTATATTGTATATACGATAACAAGGGATGCGCAACAGGGTGTTCTCCAGAATGCGCGCCAGGCGAATTTTATGACCAATGGCAAGGAGGATGTGTTCCATCCTATACGCCACCGCCAGGAGTTCCGCCAGGTCCACCAGGCGGATGGTGTGGAAATGGAATTTGTGAAGCAGGAGAAGACGCCAGCTGGTGTTCGAGTGATTGCGGTGGATATGGTAATTGCAAAAATAACACTTCAGAAAATTCTTGTAACAATCAAAAAGGATGTTTGTGGTTTATAGAGACCGATGGTTCTGCGCATTGTGGTGACGATTATACACCACCAACATCAAATTGCCCTGCAAATGAATTTACTCAAAATCCTCCGGGCAGAGATTGTAACTATAACAGATGCCCACAGGGCTGCGCGTATGGCAGTTGGGTAGATGGCCCAGATTGCCCGGTTGGGTGCCAAGGAGACGGTGGCGGCTACTGCGGCGATGGATACTGCGATAGCAATGAAACAGCATCCTCATGCCAATCTGATTGTGGATCAAGCGGCTGGTGCGGAGACGGCACATGCGATTCAAATGAGGATTCCTCATGGTGTTCAACTGATTGCGGAACCGGAGGCACTACTTCTGCATGTTCAGATACTGATTCTGGAATAGATTATAATACCTTTGGCCAAACTACAGGAGAAAAAGAAGGAAGCAGGGTTTATGGCACTTACCTTGATTCATGCGGTGACTCTGTAGGCGATTCTGGCAAAACCTCAGGCACTTATATTGCAGAAACACAATGTAGTGGTCCTACTGATGACCCATATGTGCATACCCAGTGGTATGCGTGCCCAGATGGCTGCCAAAACGGTGCTTGTGTAACTGGCTCAACTGCTGGCTACTGCGGAGATGGAATTTGCAGTACTAATGAAACAGGTGCAACGTGCTCAAGCGATTGTTATGGCACCTCATGCACGCCTAATCAATATAATGATTACACAGATGGTTATACCTGTAGTATGACTACCTGTTCTTTGGGATGCGAATTTGACCAAACTACTGGCTGCGCAATAGGGTGCTATGAAAGCGACACAGTTGGCTGGTGCGGAAATGGAATATGCAGCAGTACAGAATCAGATGTTTCGTGCCCAGAGGATTGTGTTGTTGCTGTTAGTTGTACACCTACGCAATCAAATGGATTTACAAGTTCCTCGGACTGCAATTACTCGGCTTGCGTTAATGGATGTAATTATGATGCTGATGGATGTCCTTCGGGCTGTTTGACAAGCGGAGGAGTTTGCCCAAGCAATTCATTTAATGGTTATAGTACTTCACAGAATTGCGATTATGCTGCCTGTTCAAATGGATGTACATTTAATAACAGCGGCTGTCCAACCGGCTGCCTGGCGGATACATGTGGAGATAATACTTGCGGAAGCTCAGAAACAGCTACGTCGTGTCCAAGTGACTGTGGAACTAGTACCACCGAGACATGCGGCAATGGGTTCTGTGGTTCAGGGGAAACATATGAATCATGCCCAAGTGATTGTAGCGCCAGTTCAACAGCTTGTGACAATGATGGCATATGCGAATCAGGCGAAAGTTCGGGTTCTTGTCCAGCTGACTGTACTGGTGGTACAAGTGATTCGTGTCCAGCAGGATTCCACTCGCATATAGACGATCCTGGATATTGTATAAATGATGCGGATGATTATAGCGGCATATGTTATGATGAAACTGGCACAACAGTGATAACATGCCCTTCGAGCGGAACATCTGGTTATTGTGAAGACGGAATGTGCGGCAGTGGCGAAACAGATACTTCATGTCCAGTCGATTGCGGTGGTGGTGGAACTTGTACTTCTAATATGTACAATGATTATACTAGTTCATATACTTGCAGTTATACTAATTGTCCAAATGGTTGTAATTTTGATGCTAGCGGCTGTCCATCAGGGTGCTATGATAGCGGATCAAGCGGTTATTGCGGAGACGGAATCTGTGGAAGCGATGAAACAGCATCCTCGTGCCAATCTGACTGCGGTTCTTCTGGCTGGTGCGGAGATGGCACGTGCGATTCAAATGAGGATTCTTCGTGGTGTTCAAGCGACTGTGGTGGAGGAGCTAGTACTGAAGATTATTGTGATGGAATATGCGGCAATGGAGAGTCTTCAGTTGCGTGTCCAGGAGATTGTGGTGGAACAACGTCTGGCTGGTGCGGAGATGGCACATGCGATTCAAATGAGGATTCCTCATGGTGTTCAGAAGATTGCGGCCAGGTCTTGGGCGCAGCTACAAAAAAATCAGCAGTTGACACATATAATCCATTAAATCTCTTAAAACCGTTTACGCGCTTTTTGGGGATCACCAAATAATTAACTACTATGAATATGGATAAAATATTAAATTTCATAGACGAAAATGAAAAAGCGTGTAAAGCTGTGGTTGTTGTGGTACTTGCTCTTAGTATTGGCGTGTTAGGGTATGGAATTGGCGTTGGCGAGCAGGCAACGCGTTCCACAAGCGCTTTGCTTGAATCAACGCCAAGGACATCAAAGCAGGTTCTAGGTGAGCGCGTTGCCCCGTTTTACGTAAATCCATTTGATGAAGTTGATCTTCAAAAAGTGGGTTTTCCCGTGGAACAGCTTCGCGGATGCAGGAACTACTCTGAATGCAGGGAGTTGTGCTCAAAGCCAGCAAATTTCCAATCATGTGTTGCATGGTCTAATTCTGTTGAATAAGATAAGATAGTTTTATGATATTTAAACCCCGTCCGGCATACGCCGGGCGGGGTTGTGTGTTGTTATTTTTTAGTATACTATAAAGCTATCTGAACAATAGTTGTCATCCCGAGCGAAGTGACCAACTGTACTCAGTTGGGAACGAAGTCGAGGGATCTTTTCTCTTGTTTAAAAAAGAGATTCCTCCACTACACTCATCACTGAATACAGTGATTCGTTTCGGTCGGAATGACAATTAATACGCTATGACTCCTATTTCGTATGATTATTGCCCACAGAGGATATGTAAAAAATTTTAAAGAGAATACTATAGCTGCATTTGATGCGGCGCTTATAGCTGGGGCAGATGCAATTGAAACAGACGTTCGTTTAACTCGCGATAATCATGTTGTTATTTCGCATGACGACGAAGTTTCTATAGATGGAAAGAATATTATAATATCAAAAACACCTATAGACGAAATCATACGGATACGAGGAGGTTCGCAAGAGCGTTTATTGACCCTAGAGGAGGTATTTGAATACATAAACGAAAAAAGCGTGCCATTATTTTTAGAATTAAAGCAGGGCTCTCAAGCGTTACTTGAATTGGTTGTTGAAATTATACGAAAATATAATTTATGGGAAACAGTTCATGTGATAGGGATTAAAGATAGAATTAAAACAGCGCTTAACTCACAGTCAAGGTATCCAAAATTAAAAGTATGCCAAATATTGATGTTTCCTCCTTTATCTTTTATTAAAAAACCAAAGAAATCATACGCTGTTTTCCTTGGCTGGCTTAAAGGTATTAGATATAGTGAGCAAGCATTTAAATCAATGGTCCCAAAAATAATGCTAAAGCATCTTAAAAAGCTATATGAGAGCAACGGCTTTGTGGTTATGGGAGGTGTTCTTAACTGTAAAAAGGATATTAAATATTTTCATGAGGCAGGAATTAGCGATATATTTACTGATGAAGTAGAGATAGCTATGTCGTTTTATGGCTA
>CAYOXH010000071.1:0-4461 GCA_964407875.1 uncultured Gammaproteobacteria bacterium | reverse complement strand
AATCATCCCTAATTGGAAAATGAAGCTTAATGCAAGCGATGCTTTAAAGCTGGCAAAAAAACTTGCTAAGGCGTCTACAAAATACAAAGGAGCAGAAGTTGTGGTATGCCCAATGTTTACAGAAATTGCCGCGGTTGGGGAGGCAATTAAAAAATCTAAAATAAAACTTGGTGCGCAAGATTGTTTTTGGGAGGATTTTGGAGAATTTACCGGAGAGGTTTCGCCTAATGCATTAAAGGATTATGGAGTTGAGCATGTGATTATTGGACATTCAGAAAGGCGCGAGCATGTTCAGGAAACAAATGAAATTATAAATAAAAAAATTAAAAAATTACTTGAACTTGGAATTACCCCAATTATGTGTATTGGAGAGAGTTTTGAACAAAGGCAGCAAGGCGATAAAGAGACAGTTCTTATTCAGCAAATTACCAAAGGCCTTAACGAAGTTTGGTTTAATAAAATGAGCAAGCTAATTGTTGCTTATGAGCCAATATGGATGATTGGTTCTGGCCAAGAGATTGACCCAAACGAAGTAGAGCACACGCACCAAGTTATCCGCCAGACCTTATATGATATATTTCCAGATACCATGGTAGATGAACAAATAAGAATTATTTATGGCGGTAGCGTTAATCCAGAAAACGTACTAGGTTTTATTGATCAACCAACTGTTGATGGCGCGCTTGTTGGTGGAGCATCGCTTGATGGCGCAAAATTCAGCGCTATTGTTGCTAGTGCGTTAAAATAATTAACTGATAAACTGATATATGCTAACCATAATTCCCTTAGCAATCATTATTATTTCCATAGGGGCTATTCTTGTTATTGTGGTAAAACACGCAAACAAGGCAGCTGCTTTAAATGTGTCTGAATTACCAGAGGAAAGGGAAGCAGTGCTAAAGAGCAGTATTTTAGAAAATCAATTATTACGAAAATTAGACACAACAGTAAAAATAGTTAGCAATGTGCTTAGCCCTTTACAGAAATTTTTAAATAGCATTTTTGGGAAGGGGATTGAGCGTATACGAAAAATCGAGCGCTCGTATCGTTTTCAAACCGGGCTTCCAGACAGCAGTAAAAAATCTCAGATTAAAACTAAGGAGTTATTGTCAGAGGCTGAAGTAACATTTGAAAAAGGAAACTTAGGAAAAGCAGAATCCCAGTATTTAACTGCAATAAAAATAGACCCAGAAACAGCTGACGCTTATAAAGGTCTTGGAAATGTATATATTAAGATGAAGGAATGGAATCAAGCGCGTGAAACTTTTGATCATATTACAAAAAATTGGCCACAAGACGATGAGGCATTTGCGTCTTTGGCAACCATAGAAGAAGAAGTTGGAAACATGGAAGCGGCAAAAGACCATTTTTTGCACGCGCTTTCAATTAATAACGAGATTGCTTCATATCATGTTGGTTTATCTGATCTTTATCTTCGGCTGAGCGATAAAGAAAAAGCACTTTCTAGCTTGCAAAAGGCGCAAGCATTAGAGCCAAATAATCCAAAGATACTTGACCAGTTATTTAATGTAAGTATACTAGTTGGGAATTCGCAGATGGCGCAAGAGGTGTTAGAAAAAATAAAAAAAGTAAATCCAGACCATGGGAAGTTAGGTGAACTGGAAAAGAAAGTTAAGTCGTTGTAATAAGCCGTTGTAGCTCAGTTGGTAGAGCACTTCCATGGTAAGGAAGGGGTCTCGGGTTCGAATCCCGACAACGGCTCCACCCTTCGCTAAAGCTTCGGGCGGCAGGCCAGACCTTGATTTTTTATCTACTTTTTGTTATAGTATTTTTGATGTGGGTCTGTAGCGAAGCGGTCAAACGCGCCTGACTGTAAATCAGGTGGCCTTGTGCCTTCGGGGGTTCGAATCCCTCCGGGCCCACCACACGTCAGAGTCGGGACTTCGGGTTTCGCGTCCATGGGAGTACCCATGTCCGCTTCACCCTTCACCCGCCTCTTCCTTTCAGATTTCTGCTTAACCTCGGAGTACCTCGGCCCAAGCAGAAATCTGTAGATTGTGTATAAGTTGCTTGAAAAGTTTTTTTGGTTCAAGTATTATATATTTATGAATATACAGCAAAAGAATCTATTTGTTTGTTCTTGCAAGGAGAAGCATCTCTGAGATTTTTTTGTTGTATATTCATAGCATAGTAAAAAAATCTCGGAGAGTCCGGGGTTTTTTGATTGATCCTTTTTTGCCGAGGGGAGGCAAAAGTATGTGCGGGCTATCAGAGCGTGGCGCTGAAATTTCGTTGGCATGCGACATGATTGGAGACAACATTGCTGTTGTCAAAGCAAAACTTCAGGAGTCGGTCACAGATTACAATAGGAAGAAGTATGCAACTGAGCTGAAAAAGCTCAGGAGGGGACAAGCAAAGAAAATGGCTTTGCTCGCTGGATAGCAGGATCGATATCCAGCAAAACTCGACAGGCCGCTTGCGTGCAAGTGGCTTGTTTTCTTTTCTAAAAGACCAAAAAATGGTATACTATAGAGCATTATGGACTTAGTATTTATTGGCTTTACATTAGATGTAATAGGTAAAATACTTATTGCGTTCACAGCAATCATGGTGCACCATCGTGTGCTTAATGAACACCAAATTGATAAGGTAGTGTTCAAATCCATGAGGCGCGAGCAAAAATTAGCTGTTCTTGGTATTGCTTTTGTTATTGTAGGATATGTTTTGCAGGTACCTGGCAAACTAAACTAATTATTGACTTTTTACCCAATATTTACTATTATATCTGGGTATTTTTATAATCAAGAGGCGGGCAACAGTAAAGTCCAAAAGTCCCGACTCTGACGCGCCACCCTAGCTCAGTTGGTCAGAGCAACTGTTTTGTAAACAGTAGGTCGACGGTTCGAATCCGTCGGGTGGCTCCATCCTTCGCTCCGAGTACGAAGCTTCGGATGGCAAGCCAGTTATCTATTTAATTAAAAGTCAATTGTCAGTTGTCAAATGTCAATTGTTATACCAATATGTCACAAGATAGGTTAATAAAACTTGAATGTACAGCATGCAAGCGCGTGAATATTCATTCATACAAAAATAAGAAAAAACTTCAGGATCGGCTTGAGTTAAAAAAATTCTGCAAGTTCTGCAAAAAACATACCTTGCACAAAGAAACTAAATAAGAATATATGACAGCGTGGAAATGGTTATTGCTTATAATTTCTATTCCACTATTAGGCCTAGGATGTTCGCAAAAAACTGATAACCAAAGCAGTGGTTTTTTGGGCAATACTTTAGGAGAGACATTTAATAAGATAGATGGCCCTAAAAGCAAGATTGGTAATTTTATCGGCAATGCGGGAACAAATTTTATTCGTGGATTAAATGACGAAAAAAAAGCGATTATAGACGAGTGGCTCGCGATAAATAAACTAAATCCTTTTGGGGATCCAATTGATACTGCATATGCTAGCGGCGCTCCTATTTTTGACCAGCAAACAGGCGAAGCGCAGGACAGATATGAATATCTCTTTGAAAAATTTCCAGAACTAAAGAAAGTAGTTATCCAGAAATTAGAAATCGAAGCAAAAGAAATATCAGAAGAATAGCATAATTAACTTAAGCTGTTGTTATAGGGTTTTCGATAAGTGTGTAAGATAAAACCACCCCACACTCAAATTCCCAAATTCTCAACACTTCACCCAAGGGGGCGTAGTTAAGTGGTATAACATGGGTCTCCAAAACCCGAATCGGGAGTTCGATTCTCTCCGCCCCTGCCACGTCGCTCGCCACGTCGTTATGCGAACGACAGTGGCTCGCGAGCAACGTGGCCTGCCACAGTCGTTCGAGTAACGACGTGGCCTGCCATAAAAATTTTCGCCAACTAGGCGGATTTTTTTTAACTTATGCTATACTTATTTCATGTCACTTTACTTTGTTAGTATAGCAATAGATATTATAGCAATCCTAGCAGTTATTTTTGTGATGTATGCTTTTTTGGTTCCGCCGCTCTTAGGTGCTCCGTTTGTGCCAACTAAAAAGAAAACCTTGCAGAGAATGATAGAGCTCGCAGACCTAAAATCAGGTGAGCGAGCAGTTGATTTGGGTTCAGGTGACGGAAGGATTGTGATTGCCTTGGCAAAAGCAGGTGTAGAGGCGCATGGGTACGAGATTAATCCGCTTTTGGTACTTAAATCGCGTTTGGCTATTCGTCGAAACAAACTTCAAGACAGCGCGTTTATTCACTTTAAGAGTTTTAACGGGCTAGATTTTTCCCAGTTTGATGTTGTTGCTATCTATGGCCTGCCAAAAATTATGGAGCAACTAGAGAGCCGCCTACAGAGTCAACTTCCAGTAGGAGGACGCGTGGTATCGCATTTGTTTAAGTTTCCCAACTGGCAACACAAGACAAAGGTAGAGAATGTGTATTTATATTTAAAATAAGTTGACATCTACTAATTTTTGTATTATAATGTATTTTTAGTAAATTCCACTGAAATTCAGTGG
>CAYOXH010000070.1:2734-4502 GCA_964407875.1 uncultured Gammaproteobacteria bacterium | reverse complement strand
TCGTCATATGCATCTTTTATGGCACTGTATTTTTCCTCTAATTCAGCAATAGAAAGCTTTTCTTTCTCTAGTTGATCTATAACCGCCTCCTTGCTATCCTCGATTGGTTTTTCAGGAGTTGAACTTTCTGGTGTTTTATTACGTCCAAGCATAAAATTTATAATTAAAAAAATTATTTAGATTTCAATGATTTAGAAATTTTTTCAAGCTTTGCTTTATCTATCTTTTTTTGTAATTTTTTTCTAGCTTTAGAAAATTCTTTTTCTACCTTTAAAAAATTCTGCTCAAATTCAGAAATCAAACTTTCTAATCTTTCGGTATTATTTTTATCTTTTTTAGGCATAATAAAATTATTTTTTAACTGCTTTAGAAACAGAAATAAATTCGTCCCTATACGCCTTTAGGGTTAAAAGGATTTTTTGAGGTAAATCTGGAATTGCCTTTTGAACGAATTTTTGAACATCCTCGTGGTTTGGGTTATTCTTATTTTTTTCTAAAATTTCATTATATTCACGAAGTTCTTCTTCGGTCATATCACTGATAATCATCATACCAATCCTGTTTGTTGCTTCTGTTGTTATCTGCTCTTTCATGTCATTTTGAAAATTTTCTGCTAAAGAATCAAAACCTGCTGATTTAATTAAATCTTCTGCAAATTTTGTTAAATCCAATTGATTATTTGCCATAAAATTTTGTTTAAATTACATAAATTAGTATATCAAGTATACCACATTTTTAAATATACAAAAAACATCTTAAATAACTAGGGTGTGTATAGATTTTAACCTATTTATCTTATAATTGACGTCTTGACCACTTCTCCACTCCTACACTCTTGAGTACAAAAGCTACGGAGCGCCTTAGGCCACTAATTAATTAAGTTTTCGTCTGCTAAAATGCTCCCAAACCACCAACAATGGTGATGCCAAGAAGATAGAAGAATAAGTACCAACAACAACACCAACCATCAAAGCAAGAACAAAGTACTTAATTGATTCACCTCCAAACAAATAAATTGCTAGCAAGACCACGAACGTGGTCACAGAAGTAATAATGGAACGCCTGATTGTTTCGTTCACGCTTTTATTTACAATAAACTCAAAATCATGCTGATGATGGTCGCGCGCTAAATTCTCGCGTGTTCTATCAAACACAACGATTGTGTCATTAACTGAAAAACCAAGAATCGTAAGCAATGCAGTAACAAACAAAATATCAAGCTCAATTCCAAGAATCTGTCCAAGCACCACAAAAATGCCAGTTGGAATAATCACATCATGCGCTAATGCAATAATAGCTGTAACCCCGTATTTCCAGCTTGAAACCGGTTCAGAGACCTTGCGAAATGCCCATGCAATATATAGTATAATCGCCACTAGGACCGCTATAATCGCACGTATTGCCTTTTGCTTGAGTTCTTCCCCAATAACAGGGCCAATGGACTCAAACCGCATTTCCTGTATAACCTGCTCTCCGCCAATAGTAATAACTGGTGATTCTGCAACTACACCAGCAGTTGACTCAATTTGAACATCCACTGGATTTCCTTGTTCATCAAGAGCGACAATTCCGCCCGAAGCCGCACTAGAAGAAACCCCCTCTCCTGTACCCGGGAGAGGGTTGGGGTGAGGGTCTCCTTCTTCTGGTAGTTGTTTTAAAAATTCTACATTCAAAGCATTAAGAATTGCTTGATGCTCATCCTGTGTAACATCCTTAAATCGCAATATATATCCACGGTCCCCTGTTGGCTGAATTTTTACTGATTCTA
>CAYOXH010000070.1:0-2634 GCA_964407875.1 uncultured Gammaproteobacteria bacterium | reverse complement strand
TTAAATCGCAATATATATCCACGGTCCCCTGTTGGCTGAATTTTTACTGATTCTAGTAATGCTGGCTTTGATTCTTGCTCTGGATCTTCTGGTTCTTCGGTTGTGGTTAATATCTGCTCAATGTCTGATGCACTTACCTCCACACGCTCATCAAGCTGGATTTCCATTAAAGCACCTCCTGTAAAATCTATGCCAAGATTAAAACCAAAAGCAAATATAACAATAACGCTAGCTGCTACTAATAGCGCTGATACTGTAAAGTAAATTTTACGGTGTTTTATAATTTCCATAATATTTCTTAAACGTCATCCCGAACAAGTGAATCGCTGTATTCAGCGAGGAGCCCTCGGAGTACCGAGGATAAATTCCGTGAAGGATCCCGTTGAACACGCTGGAGCCTAATCGACGAGATTCTTCACTTCGGTCGCCACTCGAGTACTCGCACTCCCTTGTTCAGAATGACGGCTATTCAGCCTCCCCAAAGCCATTTTTTATTAGACAGCCAGCGAACACGGCCTACTATTTCCACGAACAAACGAGTAATTACAATTGCTGAGAACATGGAGACCAAAACACCAATCCCTAAGGTAATTGCAAATCCCTTAATTACAGAGGTTCCAAACCACGCTAAGATTAAACAGGTTAACAAAGTTGAAACATTTGAATCACGAATAGAATTCCATGCGCGGTTAAATCCCTCGCGAACCGCGTTTGAGAATGGCTGGCCAGAACGCAGTTCCTCGCGCAAGCGTTCGAAAATCAAAACATTCGCATCAACCGCCATTCCAATAGAAAGCAAGAACCCAGCAATACCAGCTAATGTCAAGGTAACTGGAATCAATTTAAACAAAGTAAACACAATGCTTGTGTAAAAAATCAAGGCAGCAATAGCAAGCAATCCTGATATTCTGTAGATCATAAGCATTAATAACGCAACAAGCACAAATCCAATTAAACCAGCCACCAAGCTCCTTTGAATAGAAATCTCGCCCAAAGTAGGGCCAACTGTTTGCTGGCTAATCAAGTGAATAGGTACAGGAAGAGCGCCGCTGTTTAAGCGATTAACTAAATCCTTTGCTTCTGGAATAGTAAAGTTGCCTGTGATAACCGCGTTCCCTCCAGAAATTTTTTGCCGAACCTGCGGCGCGGAAATCAAAGCACCGTCTAAAAAGATGCCAATGCGCTTGCCGATGTTTTCCTCTGTAATTTGCTCGAATAACTTGTCTCCCTCGCTATCAAACTCAAGCCCAACTTGCGCTGATCCGCTTATATTCTCAAACTGAACTTCGCTGCGCGCTAACTGCTTTCCGCCAAGTTCTGTGTTGGTCCAAGGGTCATATGTTGGTATATCACCTTCTAAGGACTGGGTTCTTAAAAGAATATGCCTTGCATGCACTTCAAATGCTTCTTCTTCGCTATGCTCGTCAACAACTGTGCGGGATTCTATTCTTTGAATCATGTGATACCCAAATACTGATTCAACTGGCTCAATGCTCATTTCGCCATCTTCTAACCCTTCAAACAGGGCAATTGCAAATGATTCATCTAAAAGTTCCTTGCGCAAGAACCCTAAATCACCACCATTTTGCGCTGTCCCTAAATCCTCTGAAACACTTACTGCCTCCTCCGCAAAACTAGCTCCTTTAGTATCAACAACACGAGTAATTAGCTCATTCATCTTTTTTAGCTGCTCTTGGTTAAACTTTTCACGCTCTGCTTTTTCTTCATCTGTTATTACCTCCCTTTCTGGCGGAATTGTTTCTGTTTTAAATTCTAACAGCGGTGTTTCTCCTATTTGCGCGATTGCTTCATTGATATCAAACACACCAGCAAGTTCAACTATAATCCGCAAACTAGTGCCAACTTGCGCTGTTTGCACAATTGGCTCAGAAACACCTAAAGCGTTCACCCTGCGCTCTATTACATCCCGCGCTCCGGCAATTGCTGATTGCGCCTCTTCAAAGCTAACCTGTGAGGCATCTGCTTCATATAAAAGATGAGCCCCTCCTTGTAAATCTAAACCTAAATGAGTATTAAATCTTTCAAACCAATATTTACCCGGCCATTTGCTTGGCAAGTTGCCAACAAAAATAGATCCTGAAATAAATCCAAGGACTAAGATTAGTATAAATAATATTCCTACTTGTTGTCTATTTGATGTCATGCTTCTGTTATGCTAATCCTGTGTTTGCCTCAATCTTCTGAATCCGTATTTCATGATTCTCTATTTTGTCTCCATGCTGGTTTAATGAAGCAGATGTGCCAGCTTGTTCAGCTAATATTTTATCAAGTTTTACATCAAGTTTATCATTGCCCGCAAGTAATTCATCTTTAAAATTAGTAATCTTTTTATCTAAGCGCTCCTCAACTGGACGAATTTCTTCTTTAACAATAGTATTACCTTTTTGTTTAATAACAATTTTAACATAGCAATATTGTCCATCAACTTTTTCAGGTTCTATTGTTTTAATCTTATCGTAATAAACTCCATTGTCAGTTTTTTCTAATTTTTCTAATATCTCGGTTACTTTATCATAATTAATTGTATCAATATCACCTTCAACTGATACTACTTTTATATTTTTTTTAAATACTTTTTTATTTAAATCACAATCTACACAACCCCAAGCAACT
>CAYOXH010000069.1:0-4529 GCA_964407875.1 uncultured Gammaproteobacteria bacterium | reverse complement strand
AGGATGGCTGCTTCTAAGCCAACCTCCTAGTTGTATGAGTCCTAATACCACCTTTGCCACTTAACTATGATTTGGGGACCTTAGACGACGATCTGGGCTGTATCCCTTTAGACCAATGGAGCTTCGCCCCCATGGTCTAACTCTTTTGCTTTTGACTCGCAGTATTCGGAGTTTGGTTAGGATCAGTAGGCAAAAGCCACCTAATCCCATTCAGTGCTCTACCCCTGCGGATATACAAAAGGCTAGCCCTAAAGCTATTTCGAGGAGAACCAGCTATTGCCAAGTTCGATTAGCATTTCACCTCTAACCACAGGTCATCCCCTCGCGTTATACGACGAGTGGGTTCGGGCCTCCGCTGCCTGTTACAGCAACATCACCCTGCCCATGGTTAGCTCACTTGGCTTCGGGTCTAATACATACTACAGAAACTATATTACACTACCAAAGGCAATGTAATAAAGTTATACGCCGGTTAAGACTTGGTTTCCCTGCGCCTATTCTCCAAAGGAGATTAAGCAGGCAGTATATATTAACTCGTTGGCTCATTCTTCAATAGGAACACCGTCATCCGCCAAAAGGCGGACTCCGGCTCTTTGTAAGTAAACGGTTTCAGATACTATTTCATCCCCCTCACCGGGGTGCTTTTCACCTTTCCCTCACGGTACTAATTCACTATCGATCACAAAAAGTATTTAGCTTTGGCGCATAGTCGCGCCGGTTTCCCACAGGATTTCACGGGTCCCGTGGTACTCGAGTAGTATTGCCATAGAGGAATAACCCCTTTCACGTACAGGGCTATCACCTGCTCTGGCTCCGCTTTCCAGCGGATTCTGCTAGGGAAGTTAATACGTTCTCTATCTCAGAAGTTTGCGCCTCTGAATGCAATACACTCACAACCCCCTTAAAACATATGGCCGCAAAGCCTTCCATTACAACTAATCGTCCCGAAAGATTCATAATCATAAATCAGTTAAAAGAGTTTAAGCTCATCCCCTTTCGCTCGCCGCTACTTAGGGAATAGAACACAGAATCTTTATCATTTTTTGTAGAGGCATAAAATTTTATGCCCCCTACAAAAAATGATAAAAATCTGTGCGTGTTTGTTTCTTTTCCTCTGGCTACTAAGATGTTTCAATTCGCCAGCTTACCTTCCAATACCCTATGTATTCAGGTATGGATGTCTGGGAATAACCCCAGACGGGTTGCCCCATTAGGACATTTCCGGGTCAAAGGTTGCTTAGGACCTAACCGGAACTTTTCGCACCTTGCAACGTCCTTCTTCGGCTTTTTGTGTCGAGGCATCCACCGTTTACACTTGAGTGTGCGCAACCGCTTAAATGTTTAAGCGATTACATACCCTGCTTTGAGCGCTATTGAACACTCGCGCAGGTTTTGTATTAATTAGATGCTCGTTTCCTGATAACCTTATCCATACGGCTAAGTTATGGAGGGTTATCTGAATTTTTAAATTGCTATCCCTGACTTACACAGAACAATCTTACACAACTGTTCTCTATAAATCAAATATATTTTGGATTACCCACCTCTTCGACGGATGTTTACCTTTGGGCAAACTAAAATCCGCTAATCTTAGCGGATTTACAAATTTAAACAATTAGAAAGTACTCTTAACCACTAAGATTTTCGTTTAATTTAGTTAAAACTTTCATATTGTTGATAATTATGTGGATTAAGCGTGAATAACTACTAATATCCGATATTTCTAGAAGTAATTATAGATCAACATGATAACATTGTCAAATACCATAATCTTAATATCTTGTGTATAAAAATGCCTTATATTAGTTCTTTAAATAATCTTTCGTACAATACATACTATCACAGACATATGGACATTAATAGTGTTTTATTGTACTTTGACAGTACGCCGGCGTGGTGGAATTGGTAGACACGCTAGGTTTAGGACCTAGTGCCTTCGGGTGTAGAGGTTCGAGTCCTCTCGCCGGCACCAAGCTTAGCTTGATGTTTGGGACGCTAAGCGTCCCACCATATAATTTTTTGGGGGGGGGTTATGCAAATTAATAAAAAACAAAAAGCACTAAAAGCCGCACTTATTTTTGGGGCTTTTTTTGTTTTTCCGATTCTGACAAACGCTGCTACAAGTGACATTGTATTCACTGAAATCATGTACAACCCTTCTTCTTCTGACACAAAAAAGGAATGGGTTGAGATATATAATAACGGATCTGACGCGGTAACTATTATTGAGGGAAGCGGAACTGACTCATGGCGATTTAATGACGGATCAAACCATACACTTTCGCTTATTCAGGGCTCTCTAGCCATTCCGTCTGGTGGATACGTAATTCTTGCAAGTGATGCTCAAACATTTTTAGACGAACATGCAGGATACACTGGCATAGTGATTGACACAGTCATGTCACTTAACAACACAACTGACACCATAAAGCTCTCAAGCGATAAAGGCGCAACTTTTTTCAGTGATGTGACATACGACGATACTCAGGGCGCGGATGGTGACGGAAACTCGCTTCAATTTTCCAGCAACGTGTGGGTTGCAGAAACAGAAACTCCAGGAACTGCAGCTAGCGGACAAACACAAGAGTCGTCTGAAAGCACGCCCGCCGAATCAACGAGTTCGTCTAGCGGAAGCGGATCATCTTCTGGTTCTTCTTCCTCAACAACAGACACATCTTCTGACACTACTATCGAATCCGAAGTAATTACAGGGGATCCGACCAAAGTAAGAATAACAGAAATTTTTCCAAATCCTATTGGCGATGAACAACAGGAATTCGTGGAACTTTGGAATAACAATGATGAATCAATTTCTTTGGATGGTTGGAAACTGGCAGATGCCTCAAAAATAAAAACATTATCAAACATCACGCTAGTCCCAGGAGAATACTATCCCATATATCGATCATCTTCTGGAATCGCGCTTAACAACTCATCTGAAACAATCTTTCTCTATAGCCCAAATGGCGATCTTATTAATACCCATGAATACCAATCAACCATAGAAGGATATTCTCTTTCCTACGATATCAATAAAGAAGTGTTTCTGTGGTCATCAACCAAAACCCCCGCAAAGCAGAATCAAATAACTACGCCAAATGACCCGCCAATTCCAGCTATAACATTCTCAAACAACCCTGTTGCTCCAAACGAAAAAATAACCATTTCTAGCCACGATTCAACTGATGCGGACGATGATGCGCTTTCTTATTTTTGGACCATTGGCAAAAGCTTCCAGGCCTCTGGACCTAAACTTTCATATGCCTTTAGCGCACTTGGATCGTACACTATCCATCTAACAACCAGCGACGCTTATCATGATGTCATCGCAACTTCAATGATTGATGTTATTCCTGCAAACGATATCCTATCTCTCCGCAGCCAGCGCCGTACAGACGCATCGCATGCGTCTCTCCCGACAACCGCTTCAGACGCGCCTGGTACAGACGCCATACCTGGCGTCTCTCCCGCCTATCTTGCTTCTGGACAAATCTACATAACAGAAATATTCCCAAACCCCGCAGGCCGCGACGATGACGAATGGATTGAATTATATAACCTAAATGAATTTGCAATTGTACTCGATAACTGGATAATCGACGATCAAGACGGCGGATCCAGACCGCATACAATCGCAGACAGGACAATAACCGCGAATTCCTACTTAATACTCGGAAAAGAAGAAATAAAAATAACGCTTAACAATTCCAGTGATGAAGTTCGCCTGTTTGATGCAGAGGAAACACTTATTGATGAGGTTCTATATGATGACGTCCAAGAAAATCAGTCATATACCAAATCAGATGATGGATTTTGGTTTTGGACAGAGAGCACTACTCCTGGCGAGCCGAACACGATTGACGAAGCCACCAATTATAATGGCTTTGTTGACACTAACCCCCAACTTGTCCTCCGAAGCTTTAGCGAAGGAGGGCTCACGGACATCATCGATATTGATCTCCCTGATATACGCGAACTTGAATTAGGCACAGAAGTAAAAGTCCAAGGCACGGTCGCGGTAGAGCCTGGCGTATTAGGAAAAACGTACTTCTACATCACTGGCTCCCCAGGAATTCAAGTATATTTTTATAAAAAGGATTGGCCCAGCTTAGCAATAGGGGATGTTATCGGTGTAATTGGCGAACTCACTGAATCAAATAACGAGCTCCGACTTAAAATAGCATCAAAAAATGATATTGTTCCTTTATATGAGTCAGACCCGCCAATTCCTACTGATGAGCAAACCGGCACAGTAAACGAATCAATGGAAGGCGCCTTAGTAAAACTTACTGCGGAGCTCGTGGAAAAGAAAGGAACTAGCTGGTATGTAGATGACGGCACTGGCGAGGTTAAGATTACATTCCAGCCAGCTACCAACATTACAAAACCAAAGGCAAAAGCAGGTGATTGGCTAGAGGTTGTGGGACTCGTAAGTGAAACGCGCAGCGGGTATCGGGTGTTGCCTAGATATCAAGAAGACATACGTCTAATTAACATGGACGAACTTGTTGATGAGGAAACAGGGAAGT
>CAYOXH010000068.1:0-4601 GCA_964407875.1 uncultured Gammaproteobacteria bacterium | reverse complement strand
TGTATTATCAAGTAGATGATATCCGTCTTTCGTATGGCGGTGATTTAAGATTTATTGAGCAGTTTTAGATATGAACCTTCCCTTGTCTTGGTTAAAGCAATTTGTAAATATAAAAGCAAAACCGCAAGAAATTGCGGAGAAGTTGACGTTGTCTGGGAGCGAAGTAGAAAAGATTATTGATAATTCAAAAGTTTTGAAAAAAGTTTTGGTTGGGAAAATTAAAAAGATTGAGCCTCATCCAGATGCTGATAAGCTCCAGATTGCGTACGTAGACGTGGGCAGGAAAACTGATTTAAAGATTGTGTGCGGAGCGCCGAATATTCAAAAGAATCAAAGAGTTCCGACCATACTCGTCGGTGGACAAGTGCCGGGTTTGAAAGTCGAAGCTCGCAAGATTCGAGGTATTGCGTCGCAAGGAATGTTAGCGTCGGAAAAAGAACTTGGAATCGGTGACGATCACTCTGGAATTTATATTCTGCCAAATGACGCTAAAATTGGCGAGGACGTGGTCAAGTATTTGGAATTAGACGACCCAGTGTTAGAATTAGATATAACACCGAATCGGCCGGATTGTTTTAGTATTCGTGGATTAGCGAGGGAAGTAGCCGCCCTCACGGGTCGGAAGATACAAGATACAAGACACAAATTACAAGAGGGGGGAACACCAGCGTCTTCTGCAATCAATGTCAAGATTGAAGATAAAAAGCTATGTCCTAAATATTGTGCACGTGTTATCCAAGGAGTAACTGTTGGTCCGTCTCCTTTGTGGCTTGCGAATAAAGTGCGCCAAGCTGGTATCAGGTCAATCAACAACATAGTGGATGTTACGAACTACGTGATGTACGAACTTGGGCATCCTTTGCACGCGTTTGACGCGAATCTTTTGCATGGGGATAGCATAATTGTGCGCAAAGCAAAAAAAAGCGAAAAAATTGCAGCACTTGATGAGGAAACATATACATTGAATCCAGATATGCTTATTATTGCAGATAGCAAAAAAGCCGTCGCTATTGCAGGAGTAATGGGAGGAATGGACACAGGTGTTACTAAAGGCACGCAAAATATTATTTTAGAGGCAGCTGTGTTTGATTCCGCGAGCGTTCGCAAGACATCAAAGGCCTTGAATCTTCGCAGCGAATCTTCGTCCCGATTTGAAAAGGGGATTGATTGGGAGGTAGTTGAAGATGCAATTGATATGGCCACTAGTATTATCCAAGAATTGGCCGGTGGTACTGTCTTAAAAGGCATTGTATCTCAAGAATCAAAAACAAAAGATACAAAGCCAATTAAATTAGCTTTAAGCAAGTTTAGCCGTATTCTTGGAATTGATATTAAGGCACAAAAGATAAAATCAATATTAGAATCCCTTGGATTTGAGGTCAGCGGCAAAGACACGCTTAATATCCGCGTTCCATCATGGAGAGTGCATGATGTTTTTTTAGACGCAGACCTTATAGAAGAAGTTGGCAGAATGCTGGATTACAATACCATGCCAAAGACATTGCCTGTTACTGCTTTAACTTCGCAAGATTTAGACCCTTTACACAAACTTCGCCATAATCTCCGACATTATTTAGCAGGGGTAGGGTATACAGAAATTTTAACATACTCATTCTATAATGAGGCATCAATCAAACTTTCTGGAGCGGCGCTTTCATATCACATAAAACTTACAAATCCCGTGAATGAAAATTATCCATATTTACGAACCAGCATGATGCCATGGATGATTAGTAAAATGTCGCAAAACAGCTCCTTATTATCTCGCGAGCAGTTTCAGTTATTTGAGATTGGGAAAGTGTTCCACAGGCATGGTGGAGAAAAGTGGCAAGTTTCAATCGGACTTATTAACACACAAGCCGCTGATGAACAGCTATACCGACAATTACGCGGAACGCTTGAGAAGTTTGTTGGGGGTGATTTGTCTGTTGAAAAAAAAGGAAAACAATATTACATTGCATCTGGCAAGCGTGAAATTGGGCAGATTCATTTATATCCAAAACACAGCGTCCAAGGAATGCGATTTAGGTCTTCTGTTGCTATTATGCTTATTGATTTAGAGGAAATTATTAAGATTATAAAGCCAGAGCAAGCTGTTTATAAACCAATTCCATATTATCCAGTTGTGGAGAGGGATCTTGGAGTGGTTATTAAAAATGTGATACAATATAAGCAGATTTCAGATGCAATATTAAGGTTTAATAAGCTGATTAAAAAAGTAGAATTGTTTGATGTTTTTCATGGCTTAGAAGATGGATCTAGCTTAGCATTTCGGTTAACTTTTTCATCTACAGATAGAACCCTAGAATCGCAGGAAGTGGATGAGGTTATGGAAAAATTAAAAATTTCTTTAGAGAAAAAGTTCAAAGTAAGCTTTAGATAAAAAAATATGTATGAACTAAAAACCATCTCCCTAAAATCGTCAGCCAGGGTAATGAGTTTTGTGCTGGCGATATTTTATTTGTTCTTTGCCGCAATATCACTGGTTACTGGCCAGGCAGCTGTTGGCAGTGGATTGGTTTCTCTTGTTATTGGTTTTATCTTGTTTGGCGTTGTTGGCGCGATTGTAGGAGTTTTTGTTTCTGTGTGCTACAATTTTGCGGCAAAAAAATGGGGCGGACTGCACCTGGATTTTCGGCTTATAGATGATCCCCAAGAGAAGAAAGAAGAAAAGACGCACCAAGATTCAATTGCGCAATAGCAATAAAATCAAAACAAAAGTTTTATGACATTTTTTGTAATACTGTTTTTAGTTATTGGCATACTAGCGCTTTACAAGGGCGCTGATTTATTAGTGGGACATGCTTCTAATTTAGCCGCTAAACTCGGCATTTCAACAGTTGTTGTTGGCTTAACTGTGGTAACTATTGGGACAACAATGCCAGAATTGATTGTTGCTATTACTTCATCCATAAATGGCGCAAATGATTTGATTATTGGCAATGCTTTGGGCACCACAGCATTCAGCTTTGGGTTGATTTTGGGCTTGGCTGCCTTAATTAACCCAATTGCTATTAAAGATAGCGTGCTAAAAAACGAGTTCCCTTGGGTAATGCTGTATGCTGTTGTTATTTATCTTTTGGCGTTTGATTTAACCATAAGCCGAGGAGATGCTGTTTTGCTTATTCTGCTTGCAATAGGGTTTGTGTGGTATTCTGTTTCTCAATCGCAAAAAACAGTGCTTGAAGAGCTTGGCATGCAGCGCGTTAAAAGCCGCGCAAAAAAGTCCATGAAAACAAGCAAGGCATGGTTTAGGGTTATTTTAGGAATTTTATTGATTATTGGCGGCGCAAAATTGTTTGTTGATTCTGCTTTAAGTGTCGCGGAAATTTTTAATGTTTCTCAATTTCTTGTGGGGTTATTAGTTATTGCAATTGGCACTTCTTTACCAGAAATGGTAACTACTATTATGGCCGCAGCCAGGCACCAGCCCGCTGTTGGGGTAGGGAACATTATTGGCTCTACAACAATGAATGTGTTTTTGATTATAGGAATCGCGTCTTTTATCCGTCCTATAACAATCCATCCGGACATGCTTATTTTTGATTTTCCTATTGTAATATTTTTCACGATTTTAATTTCTGTCTTGTTCGCATCAAGTCACCGTTTGACTCGGTTTGAAGGAGGGTTATTGGTATTTGGATATGTCATGTATGTGGTATACAGTATAAAGTTTTGGGCATAATAATTTTGTCATCCCGACCCATCCTTCGCCAGTAGGCTTCGGCTGGTAAACCGCATAAGCGGATTTGTCCGCCGTAGCTTACTAGCGCAGGCGGAGGGATCTCTTTGTTTTTTAATCTGCGAAATCAGCGTAATAATGTAATCAGCGGCCAAAGACAATATAAAGAGGCGCAATAGCGTCTTTTTTGGTATATATTGGCTAAGGTTAGCTATAATTTTTTAGGGCAAAAATTGTGTTCATATAGTTTATTTTTATGCGAAATTATGCTATGATTAGGGTATAAATAATAGATAAATTAGGCGCATTTTTATGCGTTTTTACGGTTAATATATGGCTAAAAAACCATCTAAATCTACAACAAAATCTAGTCCAAAAAAGGACAAATATGGCGCTGAACAGATCACTGTTTTAGAGGGCTTAGACCCTGTTCGCAAAAGGCCTGGAATGTATATTGGAAACACAGCCAAAGAAGGTCTGCATCATTTGGTTTGGGAAGTAGTTGATAATGCAATTGACGAGGCAATGGCTGGGTACGCGGACGAGGCAATTATTACATTATTGCCAGATAGCACTGTCAGTGTAAGTGATAATGGACGCGGTATTCCAGTTGATAAGCATCCAGGAACTAAAACATCTGCCTTAGAAGTTGTGATGACCAAACTGCATGCAGGCGGAAAATTCGGACAAGGCGGATACAAGGTCTCTGGCGGTTTGCATGGAGTTGGCGTTTCTGTTGTAAACGCTCTTTCTGAATGGACGCGCGCGGAAGTTAAAAGAGATGGTAAACTTTGGGTGCAGGAATACAAGCGAGGCAAGCCGCTTAAGAATGTCAAATCAACAGGATCTGCTCGCGGAACTGGGACAACAATCATTTTTAAGCCAGATGATCAGATTTTTTCTACTTTAGAATTTGAAT
>CAYOXH010000067.1:0-4633 GCA_964407875.1 uncultured Gammaproteobacteria bacterium | reverse complement strand
CTTGCAATGGCAGATCTTGTCCCAGAACTGCACCACGAGGATAACCCACGTAGGGTGTGGATGCAACTAGTATGGGTTGGAATAGGTATTGTGCTCATGTATATTGTTGGTATGTAAAATTGTTATTTTTTGGGTGTTTTTGGGCTTGTCCGCCGTAGTTTTAGCGAAGGCGGATTGCTTTTTTATTTAAGTTGGAGTAGTTTGAAACTAAGGGGGATATTATCCTTAAAATTTTTTTATGCAAAATGTACAAGAAACATTTGAAACAATGAAAAAAGGGAAGATTATGAGCCGCGTGGCCATTACAATCATTGTTTTAATTTTTTTATTCGGCGCTTTTGGAACTGTTGGCGCGGGAGAGCGAGGAATCCTTCTTCAATTTGGCGCGGTTCAAGACAAGGTTTTTGGCGAGGGATTGTATTTTAAAATTCCTTTTATACAGAGTGTGGTATCAATAGATGTTAAAATTCAGAAAGATGAAGTTTCTTCAACAGCATCATCAAAAGACCTTCAAGTTGTTACATCCCGCATAGCGCTCAACTATCATCTTGATCCAGAATCAGTAAATAGGATTTGGCAAGAAGTCGGCAGAAACTATAATATCAGAATTATTGCGCCAGCAATCCAGGAAGCAGTAAAAGCAACTACAGCAAAATTTACTGCCGAAGAACTTATTACTAAGCGGGAAGAAGTGAAAGAAGAAATTAAAGCAAATCTATCAGAACGGCTTTTGGAGAATAATATTATTGTAGATGAATTTAATATTATTGATTTTGATTTTTCAGGAGCTTTTAATGATGCCATTGAGCAGAAAGTTACTGCGGAGCAACTTAAATTAAAGGCAGAGAGGGATTTGGAAAGAATTGTAATTGAAAAAGAGCAGGCAATCACCCAGGCAGAGGCAAGAGCCCAAGCTATCCAAATTGAAGCCCAGGCTTTAAGAGTAAATCCAGCTGTTACAGAACTGCGCTGGATAGAAAAATGGGATGGCAAAACCCCTCAATATTGGGGCAACGCAAGTCCGTTTATTGGTATAAATAGATAATATATATAAACCCCCGTAGAGATGCCCCAATGGGGCGTTTCTACGGGGGTTTTGTGATACAATAAATGCATGAAGCATCGGACAAAAGTTATTGTTTTTTTAACAGGTGTTGCGCCTTTGGTTATTTTTTTAATTTGGTCTAATTTTAGGCCATTGGGAATTTTAGGCACTGCAGACCAGGTAAAAGAGATTGTTCTAGGATATGGCGCATGGGGGATTCTTATATTTGTTATGCTTCAGATTCTGCAAGTTGTTGTAACACCAATTAGCCGCATGGCAGTGGGTACTGCTGGTGGATTTATATTCGGATTATGGGGAGGGTTTGCCTTAAATTGGCTCGGCCGCGTTATAGGCCATATTATAGCTTTCCATATTGCGCGTTATGCAGGCAGGCCATTGGTGCGCAAGATTATTGGAGATGATACTTTAAAAAAATATGATAAATTTATTGCAAAAGGCGGGCCAGTTGCCTTAGGGCTGTGCTATTTTATGCCTTTGTTTCCAGATGACGAGCTCTCGTACATTGCAGGGCTTTCGGATATGAAGCGCAAGCCGTTTTTATTTGCCGCATATATTGGGCATATTGGCGGCTCATTTGGAAGCGCGCTTTTGGGAGCAGGAATTTCCCAAAGAAGCAGCGCAATGCTATATTTGTATGGGTTCGCGTTTATCGCGGTATTCTCTTTATGGTTTTTTAAAAAGCGCATGGAGCGCTGGATAGAAAAATTTGGAAAATCTAAAAATATATAAATATGCCAAACAAACCAAACATAGCAATCAAACCTCCAAAGGTATTATTAACTAGCCTAGCTCTTGCCATGGTATTTCACTTGTGGCGCGAGATTGATATTTTTTCGGAAGTTCAGGTCGCACAAGCTGTTGGCTGGGTATTGCTCGCACTAAGCGTGCTTCTTATGTTATGGGCAGTAAAAACAATGAACAAGCATAAAGTTGATTTTAGATTTGCTCCTGTTCCAAGGGTTGTGTCTAAAGGTCCATATAAATTTACGCGCAATCCAATGTATGTTGCAATGACATTATTGGTTATTAGTATTGGGTTTATTCTTAATGGCGCGTGGTTTTTAATTATGGCTGGATTGTTTGTGGTATTTATCCAAATCAATGTGGTTCATGTAGAAGAAAAGTATTTAGAAAAAGAACTTGGAGAGGAATATAAAAAATATAAAGCACGCGTGCGCGCTTGGTTATGACTATGAAGAAAAGATGTAATTGGGGCGAGGGCGATGATCTCATGATAAAATATCATGACAAAGAGTGGGGCAGACCTGTCCACAATGACAGGTTGATTTTTGAATTTTTAATTTTAGAAGGATTTCAAGCGGGCTTGAGCTGGAGCACTATTTTGAAAAAAAGAGAAAATTTTAGAAAAGCATTTGATAATTTTAATTATAAAAAAATCGCAAAATATGATAAGCGCAAAGTAGCGTCACTTTTAAAAGATGAGGGAATAGTCAGAAACAAGCTCAAAGTCAATTCAGCAATTATCAATGCAAAAGCGTTTTTAAAAGTTCAAAAAGAATTTAGAAGTTTTAATAAATATATGTGGCAGTTTGTTGGCGGTCGTCCAAAGAAAAATAAGTGGAAGCGCATGCCTCAAATTCCTACGACGACCAAAGAGTCGGATGCAATGAGCAATGATTTGATTGATAGGGGATTCAAGTTTGTAGGATCTACAATTATATACGCGCATATGCAGGCAGTTGGCATGGTAAATGATCACATAACAACTTGCTTTAGATACCAAGAGGTGTAAAATACTAGGGCTATGGAGCCCCTAGCATCTCAACTTAGACCAAAGAATCTAGAAGAATTCGCCGGCCAATCCCATCTTGTTGGAACAAACAAGCCGCTTCGTAGTGCAATAGAAAACAAACACCTATTTTCATTCATATTCTGGGGACCTCCTGGAGTCGGCAAAACAACGCTTGCAAAGATATATGCAAATGCATTAGATGCTAAGCTTTTTGAAATGTCTGCCGTCTCTGCGGGTAAAGCTGACATCAGGCAATTACTGTTAGACAAAAGCAAGCAATCCAAAATTCTATTCCTAGACGAAATCCATCGCTTCAACAAAGCACAACAAGATTTCCTATTACCCTATGTAGAATCAGGAGAAATCACCCTAATTGGCGCAACTACAGAAAACCCTAGCTTTGAGGTCATCTCCCCATTGCTTTCCAGATGCCGCGTCTTCGTCATGAACGAACTTACCAGTGATGATATGCTATCAATCATCAATCGGACGTCATTCAAGATGGACAGCGATGCGAAGGACTGGTTAGTTGCTATGGCAAATGGTGATGCGCGCCAAGCTATTACCATGCTGGAGAACACGTCCCATCTTTACAAAGAAATTAACGTCGAGAATCTCAAACAGGCCTTACAATCCAAGCATCTTAGATACGACAAAAAAGGGGAGGAGCATTACAACACCATTTCCGCGTTTATAAAATCCATGCGCGCTTCGCAGGCTGATGCTGCTATATATTATTTAGCTCGCATGATGGATGCTGGAGAAGACCCAAAGTTCATTGCCCGCAGAATGGTAATATTTGCGAGTGAGGATATTGGCCTCGCGGTCCCTACTGCCTTGGTTGTGGCAAATGCTGTGTTCCGCGCGTGCGAGACAATTGGGTATCCCGAGTGCGCTATTAACCTTGCTCATGGTGTGGCGTATTTGTCTAACTGTAAGAAGGATAGGACGGCATACGCCGCCTTGCGCTCCGCGCAAAAAGATGTCAAAGAGCATGGTAATTTAGCAGTTTCTATGTCTATAAGAAATGCTCCTACGGATTTGATGAAGGATTTGGGATATGGCGAGGGATATGAGATGTATTCTGATGATGACCTTTTGCCAGAGGAGTTGAAGGGGAAGAAATATTTAGAGTAGCATAATATTAAATTTATGAATTTAGATCAAATATATAAAGATATCTCATTTGTCAAAGAAAAATTATTGGAAATGCAAAAAACAAGTTCGTTTGTTGAAGGATTAATTGCTAACGAAGAAGACAGTACAGCAAAAATGAGTCATTATTGGCCTGAAGTAGACAAGGAGCTCCACGACGTCTGGGAAACATCCACATATGTCCAAAATTTCACCCAAACCAAAATCATTGCCCGTAATTATTGGTTCATTTAAATCAATCGTAACAAAAAAATGCCACCAACAAAATTTGGATTTTAAATGGCAAACCCGATATTACGACCGAATTATCCGTAATGAACGCGCGTTAAACGCGGTCCGTGAATACATAAAAAATAATCCAAAAATGTGGTATCGCGATAGAAACAATTTGCAAGGAATATTTATGTAAAAAAAATTCAGGGAGTGAATTGTTTGTTCACTCCCTTTTTTTGGGTTCGCTGGATTTCATGTGATGTCATTCATCACGCGATTAGATCCAGTATGGATCCATCTTGCTCGATGGCGCGGTGAAGATGCTCTTCATCTTCGCCTATTAATTCCGTGGACCGTGCGCCAACAGCGTCAGGGTTTTTGAGAACTACAACTGGCCTGCGAGTGCCTGCTGCAGTTATTTGCTCAACCTCATATGTTCCCTCAGG
>CAYOXH010000066.1:0-4645 GCA_964407875.1 uncultured Gammaproteobacteria bacterium | reverse complement strand
AATCACTTGTAGGGTCTGTATCAACTCTTACTTGATTTTCGATTATTCCTATTGCAATTTCTCCATAGTTTAAGGAAACGATTTCCTCTATTTTTTCCTGCGCAAGGTGGTGCCCAATAGTTGTAAGCTCTATATCCCGCTCAACAGATGTTCCCCTGGGAAACGCCTGAAGCAAACCCAATATGCCAATACCAAGAACAGAGATGCTTATGATCACTTCTATAAGGCCGATGCCGGATTTGTTTTTATTATTAGAATTCATATTTTTTCTCCACGTCATCCTGAACAAGGGAGCGCTCGCGAAGCGAGCCGACCGCAGTGAAGGATCCCGTGGATTATTAACTGCAGTAAATTACGACGGGATCCTTCACGCAGTTTATGCCGAGTATTCTCGGCCTCCTAGGCGAGTACGGAGAGCTCGCTTGTTCAGGATGACGAGGAGCTTTTATTCAATCTCTAAATACCCTGATGGGTTTATGGTAATTGTTTTTTGATCGCCTCTGCTGTTTTCTATGGTAATGTAACCTGCCTGCGATGCTACGCCTGCTGAATTAAAGTTTACCTGATTATTTGTAAATTGAGTGATTGCGCCGAAGTCAATATTTGGGGGCAGAGTAAATGTTTCTACAATAGTTGGCCCGCTTGTATCGATTAATAGGTATGATTTGTCTTGCGTATCAAATTGTATTCCATGTTGAATTTGTTCAGTAAGTGTAATTTGCCGCGCTTTTTGCAGGCGCGATCTTAGGGAATGTGAGGCAGCATATAGCTGGATATTTGGCTGCTGATATTTAATAAACACAGCTGACATCCCAATGGTCGCGGCCATCACTCCAATTACTACAAGTATTTCTACCAATGTGACAGCAGCAATAGATTTTTTTTTGTAGTTAAGCATATTACACAGCTGCTGATAGCGAGAACATCGGTAAAATAATTGCCACTGCCATTCCGCCTACTGCTGCGCCAAGCACAACAATAAGTATTGGCTCAATAAGGGATGGCAGAGAATCCATGGTTTGGGAAACATCTTCTTCGTAAAATTCTGCCAATTGGTCAAGAATATTTGAGATTTCTCCTGTTTCTTCTCCAATAAGCACCATTTGTTGTATAACAGGGGGGTAAAGTTTTTCGAATTCACCCATTTGCGGGGCAATTGCCTGGCCTTTTTCAACGTTTTGGGCAATGCTTAGCAATGAGTTTCTGTATTGTACATTTTTAATTGTATGCGCTGCTAGGCGGAAACTCTCAACAATAGGCATATCTGTTTTTAAGAGTGAGCTTAGGGTTCTTGAAATTTTTGCCAGGTTGATTTTTTGGGCGATTGTTTTTAGAACAGGCGATGAAAGGATTATTTTGTGCCATATTTTTTGTCCTGCGCCTCTTCTAGTCGCGTATACTATTCCAACCACAGATAAAATTGTTAATGGCGCAACAATATAGATATAAGAATTAATTGCGCTGCTTACTGCTATAAGTATCCGGGTAGGAAGCGGGAGTTCCACGCTCATTTCCGCAAAAATTGAAAGCAGTTTTGGTATTACAAATACCAGCATGCCAATGCCAATTCCTACCATTGCTATTAGAATAGCCATTGGATACATTAATGCTCCTTTTATTTTTGCTTTAATATCATGGCTTCTTTTTAATTGCTTTGTTAATTCTTTAAGAACTTCCTCTAGCTGTCCAGAGGATTCTCCTGCTTTTACTATATTTGTAAATATAGGTGTAAATATTTTTGGAAACTTGGCCATTGCATCCGCGATTCTTTCTCCTTTTTCCACATCCCTATAAATTTTAAATAAGGCGCGTTTGAATTTTGGATTATTTGCCTGAAGAGCCAGCGTTCTAATTGAACGCGCAGCCGAAAGCCCGCTTTTAAACATTGCGGCAAGGTTCTGCGTAAAAAATATTTTTTCGTCCTCTGGCACTCGTCGAATATAATCTAGCCATAAATCAAATTTTTTGTTTACTCCCTCTGGTTGCATGAATTTTTTTTCAAGCGCGTCAAATACAGGGTCTGTAGTAGACGTTGTTTGCTTTTCTTTTTTTTGTTCGAGGGATAAGTTTTGTGTTTCTGGCATTGGCATTTTAATACTGTCATCCCGACCGAAGTGAATCGCTGTACTCGGCGATGAACGAAGCGGAGGGATCTCTCTCTTAGAAAGCAAGAGATCCCTCGACGGAGTTTATGCCGAGTACTCTAGGCCTCGGGATGACTATTATGTTTATTCTTTAGTAACTCTTAAAACCTCTTCTATGGTAGTAACTCCTGCTTTTGCTTTTAGGAATCCATCCTCAAGCATAGTAAGCATTCCCGATTCTATTGCTTTTGCTTTTATTTCATCTGCGTCTGCCCTTGTTGAGACCATTTCCTTAATTTCATCGGACATATCAAGAACTTCGTAAATTCCTATTCTTCCTTTGTATCCCAAGCCCCCGCATTTATTGCATCCTTTTCCTTTAAAAAAAAGAATTGAGCCAAAACCTTTACTCTTGTCTATTTTTTTGGTTGTTTCTTTTGATTCCGTCAGCATTTGGGTAATTTTTCCTATATCTATTTCACTGTCTTTTTCGAGCTGCGCGACTTCTTTTTCTGTAAGCGTATAACTAGTAATGCAGTTTTGGCATATTTTACGTAATAAGCGCTGTGCCAGAATTAGATTAACCGTTGTACTTACTAAGAATGGTTCTATTCCCATATCCAGCAGGCGAGGAAGCGTGCTTGGGGCGTCATTAGTATGCAAAGTGGATAATACCAAATGCCCAGTCATTGCGGCATTAATTGCTATTGTCGCTGTTTCCTTGTCGCGGATTTCTCCGACCATAATAATGTCTGGGTCCTGCCTAAGAAGCGCCCGCAGACCAGCTGCAAATGTAAAGCCAATTTTTGGCTGAACCTGGCTTTGGTTAACGCGTGGCATTCTGTATTCAATTGGATCCTCGGTTGTGGCGATGTTTACTCCTGGAGTGTTAAGTATGTCCATCATAGTGTAGAGTGTCGTGGTTTTTCCAGATCCAGTTGGTCCAGTTACGAGGTTCATTCCATTTGGCTTTTTTAAGTTCTTTTTTACAATTTCAAGGGCTTTTTTTTGCAGGCCTAATCCTTCTAAAGAAAGAGCTTTTTGGCTTTCGTCCAAAAGCCGCATAACTACTTTTTCGCCGTCATATACTGGAATAAGCGATACGCGGAAAGAGATTTTATAATCTTTATTTTCAATTTTAAATCTGCCGTCCTGTGGGAGGCGGTGTTCGTCTAATTTTAAATTTGCTAAAATTTTAATGCGCGCCAGCATTCCATCCTGAAGCTCTTTTGGCAGGTTCATAGCATCCCGCAAAATGCCATCTATTCTGTAGCGAACAATAACAGATTTTTCTGCCGGCTCTATATGGATATCAGAGGCGCCCTCAAATATTGCATACTCAAGCAGGGTATCCACAACTCTGATAACTGGAACATCTTTCGCAAGATCTTCTAGTTTTGACCCTTTTTTTATCATGCCAGAAGTGTCCAAAACCTCTGCAGAAAGCTTGCCGCCTGTTTTTTTGTTGATATTTGCTAATTCTGATTCAAGATTCTTATGGTACAGTTTGCTTATCTCGCGAATTGCAGTTGGTGTTGTAATATGCACGCTAACAGGCAGGCGCACCTTTCTTTTAATAAATTCAATTGTTTGCACATCATCTGGGTCTGTAAGGGCTATGGACAATGCTTTTGACGTTTTTTCAAATGCAATGATCTCATACTTTGATGCGATTGGCTCTGGAATTAAAAAAAGAACATCTTTTTCAATGGTCTTATCTTTAACATTAACAAATGGCAAGTTATAAAAACTTGCTACACCATTATATAAAATTTCTTCTGACGCAATATTATTGCTAATAAGGAATTCATCGAGCCGCATGTTTTCTTTTTCTGCCTTTTCTGAAAATTCCTTAATCTGACTGTCCTCGAGAATGCTGTTTGATTTTAAAATTTCTTTTGTTTTTTTATCAGATAACATTTTGATTTTTGTAGTTTTTAGATGATTTTATTATAACAGATTTCGCTAGTTTTACACAAGAGATTTTAATAGGATTTAATATGTTGATAACTATATCAAAATAGACAACAATTAAAAAATATTGTACAATATCAGTACGCGAATAAGGATGATCATCCTAGGATGAAATGCGCACATGCGAATTATGAGAAGATTTTTAGACAATAAGATTAAACTCGTATTGATGCTGGCAAATATTTTTGCTTTAGCAATAATCTGGTTTGTGGCTAGCTGGCGATTTAGTGTATCTGAGGCATTTATTCCAATTCATTATACTATTTACTTTGGCTTTGACCGTTTTGGCCCAAGGTATGATATTTTTTTATTTCCCACATTAAGCACACTAATTTTATTTATTAATTTATTTGTTGGGCGTATTGTCTTTAAGGGAAACAAACTTTGGGAGGATATTATTCTTGGTATAACCTTGTTGCTGCAAATGATTATGATTGTTTCATTGGTACTTGCTATTTTGAAAGGAATCTCTTGAACTTTTTTATGGATTATATTTCACTATTTCCTATTATAAAAATTTTTATCCTAACAGCGCTTGCTTTTGTGATTGCTTTTTTGTTTACGCCGATTCTTACTCATTTTTTATA
>CAYOXH010000065.1:0-4797 GCA_964407875.1 uncultured Gammaproteobacteria bacterium | reverse complement strand
GATGTACTAAATATCCAGACTGTAAAGGAATTAAAAATATAGAAAAAGGCACAGGCGTAACTTGCCCAGAATGCGGCAAAGGTGAAATTATAGAAAAAAAATCCAAAAAAGGCAGAACCTTTTATGCCTGTAATCAGTATCCAGATTGCAAGACCGCGTTTTTCGCAAAGCCAGTGGATGAAAAATGCCCAGATTGTGGAAGCCAACTAGTATTCGGACCAAAGGGAATGCATAAGTGTTCAAGTAAAGAATGTAAATTTACCAAAAACGCTGAATAAAATTAGGCGATACAAATCATCTACACGTCATCCTGAGCGAAGTGACTCGTCGTACTCGACGGGGAACGAAGCCGAAGGATCTCGTTCAATAACGCTTGAGCGTTTCTACGAGATCCTTCGACTCCACTCCCACTGATTACAGTGGTCGTTCCGCTCAGGATGACGGTTTTTTTATTCGGGTCGCTTTTTGTTTGACAAACCACATCAATCTCAACTACCCTATATATACTATGGCAAGCATAAACGACCTCATCAAAACTATAAATCAGGAAAAGCTAAAAGTAGATAAAGATCTTGTGCGTAAGGCATATGAATTTGCGCGTGATGCGCACAAAGGCCAAGTACGAGAAAGTGGGGGCCCATATATTACCCATCCGCTTGCAACTGCAATAACGCTTGCTAAGTATCATTTAGACCAAGATACAATTATTGCCGGAATTTTGCATGATGTTCCAGAAGATACCGAAAAAACACTTAAAGACGTTGAAGATAATTTTGGCAAAGATGTTGGAAAATTAGTAGAAGGCATTACTAAGCTTGGAAAATTAAAATACCGTGGAATTGAACGGTATACCGAAAACCTGCGTAAAATGTTTATAGCAATGGCAGCTGACATTAGAGTAATATTTATAAAATTCGCAGACCGTATCCATAATCTAAAAACATTAGACGCGCTACCAAAGAACAAACGAGAACGCGTTGCATTAGAAACATTAGAGATCTATGGGCCTATCGCAAATCGCTTAGGTATTTGGCAATTAAAAGGAAAACTAGAGGACTATTCTTTTAAATACCTCTACCCAAAGGACTACGAGCAAATTAAAGAAGCAATAGAAAAAAATTATAGCGAGAGATCCACACTATTAAAACACTTGCGACAGGAATTAACCCAAGAACTTGAGGAAGAAAAAATTAAAATTACAAGTATCTCCGGAAGATCAAAAGACCTTTGGAGTTTATATAAAAAACTGCAAAAGCATGATAATCAGCTAGATAGAATTTATGATGTAGTTGCTTTGCGCATTATAGTTCCTACGGTTGCAGATTGCTATAAAACGCTTGGCATTATCCATAGCCGATGGAAGCCAATACCAAAACGAATTAAGGATTACATTGCCCAACCCAAACCAAATGGATACCAATCATTGCATACTACTATTTTCTGCGAAAAGGGAAAAATCGTTGAAATACAAATTAGAACGCAAGATATGGATCTAACCAGTGAATATGGAATTGCCGCTCACTGGCATTATGATGAAAAGGGCTCTATTAAGCTGGATAAAAAACTAAAATGGATGGATGACCTTAAAAAATGGCAAAAAGAAATTAAAGACAGCAAGCAATATCTTGATTCGCTCAAAATTGATGTTTTTCAAAACAGAATTTTTGTATTTACGCCAAAAGGAGATGTTATTGATTTGCCAGAGGATTCAACTCCAATTGACTTTGCATACCATATTCATACAGAAATTGGGGATAAGGCAACTGCAGCGCGCATAAACAATCAAATCGCATCTCTTGATACTCCACTGCGCAGCGGCGATATGACAGAAATTATCATAGATAAAAATCGCAAAGCGCCAAATAGCGATTGGCTTAAGTTTGTAAAAACACGCGCTGCTAGAGACAAAATCAAAACAAAGACCAAAAAAGGAATTTGGGAAACAATCAAGGGCTTTAGGAAGTAAATTTTGAAATCAATCCATTAAATTCCTCCTCACCATAATACTCAATCACAATCACACCAGCGTGCTTGCCGCGTTTTTTTATTAATACCTTTGTACCTAGCGAGGCGCGCAGCTGCTCCTCATAGGTCTCTATATTAGGGTCTTTGGTAACTTTGCGAGTATGCCTGTTAACTTCAACCTTTTTTACTTCTTGCGCGGTGTCAGTTATTGATAATTTTTCTCCAAGCACTCTTTTAAATAGTGCCAAACGCTTGTCATTATCTTTTATTTCAAGCAAAACCTTTGCATGGCCTTCTGTGATTTTTCCTTCTGCTAGTGCTTTTTGAATTTCATCTGGAAGCCGAAGCAATCGAATAGAGTTTGATATTACTGGCCTGGATTTGCCAAGCCGTTTTGCAATTTGGTTATGTGTTAACCCAAAATCGTCATTCATTTTTTGATAGGCCTGGGCTGTCTCAATAGGGTTCAAATCCGCGCGCTGGATATTTTCTATCATTGCTAATTCAAGTTTTTCTAGTTCACCTACTTCACGGATAATAACAGGGACTTTATCAAGTTTTGCTATTTTAGACGCGCGCAAGCGCCTCTCTCCGGCAATAAGCTCATATTTCTCATCCTTTTCTTTAACCACAACTAAGGGCTGAAGAATTCCATGCTCTTTTATTGAATTAGCTAACTCTTGCAATGACTTTTCATCAAAAAACTTTCTTGGCTGGTGGCTATTAGAAGTAATTGAATCAATTGGCAAGTCAATAATCTGGGAATTAGAAACCCGAATCTCTATCCCATGAGTCCCAACATCACCAGAAGAGGCATCTGGTTGTTTATTTTTATTCTTTTGTTTTAACTGGTCTGATTTGTTTGGGATTAGTGAACCCAATCCCCTGCCAAGACCGCCAATATTTTGTTTTGCCATAAAAATAATTATGAATTCTCGTGCAGTTCTAATAGCTCTTTTGCCAAGCGTTCATATGCTTTTGCGCCTTTTGATTTTGGGTCATAATGCAAAATTGACTTGCCATATGAAGGCGCTTCTGTTAAGCGCACATTGCGTGGAATCACGCTTCTAAAAATTTTATCTGGGAAATATTGATATAATTCTAGCATTACTTGGTCAGAGAGTTTTTGCCTGGAATCATACATTGTTAATACTGCTCCTAGCACATCTATGTCTTCCCTGATATTCTCTCGAATAAGTTCTATGGTATTCATTAATTGTCCCAAGCCCTCTAAAGCAAAATATTCTGCTTGTACTGGTATTAAAATCTCATCTGCCGCAACCAGCCCATTTATTGTTAACAAGCCAAGAGATGGCGGGCAATCTATGATTATATAATCATAATCCTGTCGAACTGGGTCAATAACATCAAATAACCTAAACTCCCTTCGATCCATGTTCACCAATTCTACTGATGCACCTGCCAAAGAATTGGTTGCAGGCAACACTTTTAAGCCATCCAAATCATGCGCTTGTATAACACTTCGAGCTTCTGCATTGCCGCTCATTACTTCGTATAATCCGCTATCCAGCTCTTGATGAGCTATTCCTATGCCAGAAGTTGCGTTTGCCTGTGGGTCTAAATCAACCAAAAGCACGAATTTGCCTAATGCAGCTAAATATACCGCGAGGTTTACTGCGGTTGTTGTTTTCCCTACTCCGCCTTTCTGATTAACCACGGAAATTACTCTCGCCATATGCATATATTATAAGATAAATTTAGCGCTTTGACAATAAAGAAATTTTGATTTAGAATAGCTTTGTTAGTATTTACGGATTTTTTCTTGGGCTGACCCGCCTATTCGGCGGGGAAGTTAAGAAAAAATCCGAAAGGAAGAGGCGGGCGAAGGGTGGAGCGACTTTCGAGTAATCTCGAACGACGCGTAACCCGAAGTCCCAACTCTGACGTGGCGGGGTAGCTCAGTTGGTTAGAGCGTGGGACTCATAAGCCCAAGGTCGTCGGTTCGATCCCGACCCCCGCTACCACGCTTAGCGTGGTAATCAGGACGCTAAGCGTCCTACTAAAATACTTGACATTAGCCAAAATATTTGATAGCATTGCAGAGATGACGCGGGGTAGAGCAATGGCAGCTCGCCAGGCCCATAACCTGGAGGTTGCGGGTTCAAGTCCCGCCCCCGCTACCAAAAAACACTCTCTTTAAGAGGGTGTTTTTTGTAAGTATATATCTTAGCTATTTTATTTCCTTTTAGTAAACTCTGAAATATTTCTAGTTCATTAATACTCCAAAGTGGATCATAATTCCGTACGCTGTATTCTGACGCAATTTTACTATATGCTTCTCTTGTTTTACTTTTATTAGACATCAAATAATTTTGGTGTAACGCTGAGCGTTATTAATACCACGCTAAGCGTGGTGCCGGGAGAGAGACTCGAACTCTCATGTCCTAGGGACACTGGATTTTGAGTCCAGCGCGTCTACCAATTCCGCCATCCCGGCGAATAACACATTTGTACCATATTTTATTCAATATTTCAACTTTTTCTGATATAATTAGGTTATAATAAAAAAGAGATCCCTCCGCTCCGTTCACCGCTGATTACAGCGGCTCACTTCGGTCGGGATGACAAAAAGCTATGTATATTACGGTTCACTCGGCATTTGGCGCAGCAGCGGGACAAATTATTTCACAACCTTTACTTGCCTTTGTAATTGGATTTGCATTGCATTTTTTATTTGATATTATTCCGCATGGAGATGAAGGGCTAAAGAACTGGAAACTCTTTAGAACCCGCAGGAAACGAATTGTTGCAGCAGCAAGCTTAGATTTTGTTGGGGTTATGATTATGACCAGTATCTGGCTCAAAAATGCT
>CAYOXH010000064.1:0-4896 GCA_964407875.1 uncultured Gammaproteobacteria bacterium | reverse complement strand
GGGAAAAAGCAAGCAGCAAAAACAATTTTAACCTGGATATCACGCTTGCCTGACCCAATTGAGCAGACCCATTATCTGCAAATTTTATCTAACAAAATAGATGTTGATGAAACAATTTTACGTGATGCAATTAAAAAACATAATGCTCCACAGCGAACACAAGCCCCACAAGCGCAACTTGCCAAGCCATTGCCAAAACAAGGCATAACGCACAAAATTGGATTGCGCGTTTTAGGATTATTTCTTTTGGTAAAAAATATGCCTGATTTTTCTGTTGATTGGATTGGGGATGCTGGGCTTCGGAATCTTTACAAAAACATAAATTCTTACTATGATAGTCATACTGAAACAGATACAAATGCGTGGCTAGAGCAGGTTGAAGAAGCAGAAAAATCATATGCCAGAGAAGTTATTTTTATAGCAGAAGAATTCTTTCAATCAACCGAAGAAGAAAGAGCGCAAGAATTAGGAAATCTTATTAATCGGCTTAAAAAATTATATCTTAAGCAGGAATTAAAGTTAATTAGAGAAAAAATACAATCAGCAGAGGCCTCGGGCAGTGTGGATCAATTACAGGAATACCTTTCCGAGTGGCAGGATATTAATAAGGAATTATCAGCCAAAGGCTGACCAGCCTTTGGCTGGCAATATTAATATACGAATTTACGAACAAGAAATATGGTCAAACGCAAGACAACTAAAAAGGCCGCTCCAAAGAAGCGCGCTGCTAAAAAAACAACACCAAGGAGTGTTGCTAAAAAGACGTCAAAAAAGCCAGCCAAAAGCTGGTCGGCCTCTGGCCGAAAACCTATTGCCCGTGCTCAAAAAACAGCAAAACCAAAAAAACGAGCTCATTCAAAGTCCGTCCAAAAGCAGGAGGCGCTACATCCAGACGAAAGTGTTTTAAATGGCTTATTGACTAAAGGGCACCAGCGCGGTTTTTTAACTGAAACAGAGATTATGGATACATTCCCAGAAATTGAGGAATATACTGTTTTGTTTGAAGAGCTTTTAGATATGATGGATTTTATAGGCGTTGATTTAAAGCAAGGAGAAGTAGGAATTTTAGGAGACATCAATTTACACGAAAAAGAAAAAAAAGAGAATAAAAAAGAAAAAAAAGCAAGAAAAGTAAAAGAGGTTTCGGAAAAAGATTTAATGCATTACTTAGATTTATCAGATATTTCTGCTGATTCTATTCAAATGTACTTGCGTGAAATTGGGCGGGTCCCTCTTTTGAGCAGTGATGATGAAATTTCTTTGGCAAAGCGAAAAGAAAAAGGGGATTTAGACGCTAAAAAGAAATTAATCGAGGCAAACCTCCGTCTTGTTGTCTCAATCGCAAAAAAGTTTACTGGCAGATCGCTTTCGCTTTTAGATTTAATTCAAGAGGGTAATATTGGCCTGTTCCGCGCGGTTGAAAAGTTTGACTACCGTAAAGGGTATAAGTTTTCGACCTATGCTACGTGGTGGATTCGCCAGGCAATAACGCGCGCATTAGCAGACCAATCGCGAACAATTCGAATTCCAGTGCATATGGTGGAAACAATTAACCGCTATCAGCAGGTAGAGCGCAGGTTGATCCAAGATCTTGGCCGAGAACCGCTTCCAGAAGAAATTGCAGCTGAAATGGGCGAGGATTTAAAAAAGGTTCACCACATCCGCAAAATTTCGCAAGACACTGTTTCGCTCGAAACATCAGTAGGAGATGATGATGACAAGGATTCAACCTTAGGGGATTTTATTGAAGATACAAAAACAGTAAGCCCAGATAGAATTGCCTCTTTAGAATTACTAAAAGATCATGTTAAAGATGCAATTGAAAAACTTACTCCGCGCGAGCAAAAAATTCTAGAAATGCGGTTTGGCTTGGGTGATGGTATTGCGCATACCCTAGAAGAGGTTGGCCAAGAGTTCGGCGTCACACGCGAAAGAATTAGGCAAATTGAGGCAAAAGCACTTGAAAAAATTGAGGATACTGATAGTATGAAGCGTCTTGGTGATTATTGATATATTCCGGGGTAGCTCAACGGTAGAGCGGATGCCTGTTAAGCATTAGGTTGTGGGTTCGAATCCCACCCCCGGAGCCAGATTTTACTCTGATTATGATTTCTATTTTTCAGTTACCTTATCAGAGAACAAAAGCATTTTATCGCAGGTATGAGCGTATACTGATACCAGCAATGCTTGTATTTGGTTTTGTTGTTGATTATATAACATTTAGAAATATTCAAGTAAGTACCGTGCTCACGGTACTTTTATTTTACTTTGTTATTTCGGGCATCACTATCGCGTTTATTCATTATTATGACGCTGGCCGAATCAATCAGAGGATGAAGTTTGTTCGATTGTTCTCGCCCTTAGTTGTCCAATTCACGTTTGGCGCTTTACTTGGAGCGTCATTTATTTTTTATTGGTTTAGCGCTAGTTTAGCAGCTAGTTGGCCATTTTTTGTTGTAATCGCATTGCTCATGGCTTCTAACGAAGTTTTTCGGCGTCATTTTTTAAAGCCAGTTGTGCAGATAAGTGTTTACTATTTTATTGCTTTTTCGTTTCTTTCTATATCACTACCTTATGTATTAAATAGATTAGACGCGCGCCTATTCTTATATACTGGTTTGATAAGTTTAGTGTTTATCTATGCATATGTCCGATTATTATTTTCCGCAAAAGGTAAGTTGCGAGAACAAAAACTAATTCTCTCGAAAGTGATTTTGATAATTTTTGTAGGAATGAACACACTCTATTTTGCAAATATTATACCTCCTATACCTCTTTCTTTACGTGAGGCAGGGGTATATCATGATATCAGTAGATCTGGGAACAATTATATACTAAATGAAGAACGCGAGCCATTTTTTAGGCGCATTATTCCAGGAAAGACGGTTCATTTGAGATTAGGAGACCCTTTGTACTTATATACTGCAATTTTTGCGCCAGCTGATTTAAAGACAAGCATTTATCATGATTGGCGATATTATGATAAAGACAAACGCAAGTGGTTAGAGCGCGACAATCTCTACTTTGATATTATGGGCGGCAGGAGAGATGGGTATCGCGGGTATTCTGTAAAAACAAATCTTACAGAAGGAAAGTGGCGCGTATATGTAAAAAATCAAAACAACCAGTTGCTGGGGCGCATAACGTTTCGTGTTAAAAAAACTGATGAGAATGTAGAATTGGAGGAGATCCGGCGATAAAAGTAGTATTTTCTTCTTCTTTGTCATATGTCTATTGTATACTATTGAGATAAAATTACTATAAGTGTGGCAGTTATATTTTGGCTAATATTAGTATATTTTAGATACTATCGCTTGACATTTTTGCATAACTTTGATAGACTTTTATGTTTATTTACTTGCTATATTAATTAAATTCATTAGAATTATATTAACTTATATAAGTTAAATACATACATTACGTCAAGAATAATTACTAGTTTTCTTGTAGTATCATTAGTAGCAAATCCTGTGTTTGCCTCTGTTCCTGTTCACGCAATAACAGAAGATTCTTTAGTATATAACCACGAAAACATCGTACAAGATGATCGCGGTTTTTTTGATTATATTTTCTCCATCTTCAAATTTGGCGATTCTAACAATAATAATTCCCAAGAATATGATCCAAATGCAATTCTTAAAGAAGAGGATGTATTTAGGTATGTTCCAGGAGAAATAATTATAAAACTTAAGAATGAATATACTTTGCCTATAACTACAGATGAGATCCGAGAACTTCCGGTTGAGGTTGATGTATCTAATATTGATACAGAGCCAGTTATTCCTATTTTAGAGGATAAGAAACAAGGTAAATTTATAAACTCATATGAAGATTATGTTTCCGTGGAAAAAGCGCGCATTGCTGGGTTGGATAGAATGTTCAGCATTGACATCCCTGACTTGCAGAGAAAATCGGAAATATTTATTGAAAAGTTTGAATATGAATTGTCAAAATCACAAGCCAAAGTTTTAAGCGAGGGAACACAGGAGAACATTATAAAAGTTCCAACTGAAGAGTTTGGCTTGGTTGAGATTGATATATCTAGACATGATTACATAATTGACCCATATACATTACAGCTCTTAGATGAGCTTAATAGCAGGCAAGATATTGAGTATGCAGAAGTAAATGCTCGGTTTTTTATACAAGATACAATAGAGAGTCCTGAAGCAGAAGAGACACCAAATCCAACACCAGAAACTAATGTGCCAGATGTCTTTGAAATAGATATTCCTGTTGAGGTTCCAGAAGAAGAGGTAGTTGAAGTTCCATATGAATTACCAGAAATAACTGTTCCAGAAGATGTTGTTGAAGATTCAGAAGATAAGGGAATTTTACAAAATATTATAGAAACAATTGAAGACGCAATTGATGTGGCTGTTAAGCCATTGGATTTGATCATTAAATCACATGAATCAACAAAGCCAAATGATGATTTATTTGATGAGCAATGGTCTTTGAATAATACAGGACAAAGTTTTCATTCTAGCAGAAATTATACTTCAACAGGATATGTTGATGCTGATATTAACTTTTTAGAGACATGGCAGGATACTGACTATTCTAAAGGAGCGGGAGTGGTTGTTGCTGTATTAGATACTGGAATTTCATATTTTCATGAAGAACTTGATGATAATTTATGGATTAACCAAAACGAAATTCCTTCTGATTTGTTTACTGTAGTTGACTCAGATTTAGACGGCGAAGTTACAAGCCGTGAAATTCTTACATATATTGAAAATGAGGATATAGATGCAAATTCAGATGGAGAGTATGATTTTAAGGATGTTCTACATTCAAGCTCTCCTTTTATTAATGATACTGATGATGACGGAAATGGGTACACAGACGACATTTTAGGATATGATTTTGTAAGTTTTGAATATAATGAAGACC
>CAYOXH010000063.1:0-4920 GCA_964407875.1 uncultured Gammaproteobacteria bacterium | reverse complement strand
TACATCATCACTTTGAAGCAATAGGGTGGAGCGAACCAAAAATTGTTATGCGGTTTTGGGTGATAGCAGGTGTTACCGCGGTTTTGGGCGTGATTCTATTTTTAATTGACAGGACATTATGATTAAAGTTAAAAATAAAAAAATCCTTTTACTAGGGCTGGGGCTTCATGGTGGAGGAGTTGCGACAGCTCGGTGGCTGCATAAGAATGGGGCTAAGCTTATTGTTTCTGATTTAAAAGACAAGGACACTTTATCCTTGTCATTAGAAAATTTGGCAAGGCAAAAAGATATTTCTTATGTGCTTGGCAAGCATCGCGAGCGCGATGTTCGTTGGGCTGATTATATTGTTTATAATCCCGGAGTGCCAAAAGAGTCAGAATACCTTAATCTTGCAAGGAAGCTTGGCAAGCCAATATATAATGAAGCAAGTTTGTTTTTTGATAGGTGTAAAGCGCCAATTATTGCTGTAACAGGTACTCGTGGCAAATCCACAACAGCTGTTTTAATTGCCGGGATGTGCAAGCAAAAAAATTCAAGAACTATTTTAGCTGGCAATATTAAAACAACGTTTATGCTTGACGTCCTTGACCGTGCTAAAAAAGATGACCTTGTTGTGCTTGAACTTTCGAGCTGGCAACTGGAAGGCCTTGATATTGTTAAAGGAGCTCCGTATATAGCTGTGGTCACAAACCTTTATCCTGACCATTTAAATAGATATAGAAATTTGACGCGCTATTATTGCTCTAAAAAAGAAATTTTTAAGAATCAGACAAAAGAACATTTTATTGTGTTAAACGACCAAGACCATGTTGTCCGTGACTGGCAAAAAGAAGCATGCGCGCGTACGTACCTATTTTCGAAAACAACACACAAAGGACATGGAACATATGTAAAAAATAAAAAGATTTTTTATAGAAACAGTAAAATCGAAGAATTGATCTTGAACGTTAAAGACATTAAATTAAAAGGTAAGCATAATCTTGAGAATGTTCTTGCCGCAATCACAGTAGCAAGCATATATGAAGTTAGCAATACTGCAATCAAAAAAATTCTAAAAACAGAATTTGTTCTAGAAGGCAGGCAGGAGATTATCGCAAAAAAGAAAAGAGTAGTTTTTGTAAATGACACCACAGCAACCACACCAGAGGCAGGTATTGCCGCATTAGAAAGATTTGGTACAAAAAAAAGGAATATTATTTTAATAGCAGGTGGTTCAGATAAAAAACTTGAGTATAGCGATTGGGCAAAAGCATCAAAAAAATATTGCAAAAATATTTACTTGCTTACAGGAGACGCAAGTAAAAAACAAAAACAGGCATTGGATGAGGTTGGCTTTAAAAAAGTAACTCAAGGAAACAATGATCTTGGATTTGTGGTCGGCCTTGCATTTGAGCAAGCAAAAAAGGGAGACATAGTGCTGCTTTCTCCTGCTGCGGCAAGTTTTAGCCAATGGCAGCATGAGTTTGAGAGGGGGGATGAGTTTGTTAAGGCTGTCGTACGCGTTGCATGACAAATATGTTCAAACAAAAATCAAAAAAAGTACATTTTGATAAGACGTTGCTTGTGGTTAGCAGTTTGATTTTGGCGTTTGGATTAGTAATGCTATTTTCTGCTTCTGTAGCTGTTGGGCTTGAGCGATTTGGAGATAGTAGTTTTTTTATTAAGCGGCAAATTATATTTTTGGCGATTGGCTTGGTTGTATTTTATATAGTGTATAAAATTGATTACCACTTTTGGCAAAAATGGTCGCTCCTTATTTTAGGAGGAAGCATATTTTTGCTTATATTGGTGCTTATACCCGGGATTGGAGCAAGCGGGCAAGGAGCGCAAAGGTGGATTAATTTAGGCGTATTTGGATTTCAGCCGTCTGAACTGGTTAAGTTAACACTTATTATCTATATGTCTGCGTGGTTTGCGGAACGCGGAGCGCGCGCGATTCAAGACGTGCAGCGTGGATTAATTCCGTTTGTAAGTTTATTGGCAATAATTGCATTACTAATACTTAAACAGCCAGATCTTGGAACTTTAATTATTATTGTGTTTATTGCAATGGCATTGTTTTTTGTCGGAGGAGCAGATATAAAGCACTTATTCTGGCTAATTGTGTCCGGAGCACTAATGTTCGGAATTGCGATTAAAACAGCGCCATACCGCTTAGCTCGTTTAACCGCTTTTTTAAATCCATCGGCAGATCCGCAGGGCGCTGGGTACCATATTATCCAAGCAAAACTAGCAGTTGGAAGCGGGGGAATATTCGGCCTTGGATTAGGCCACTCTAGGCAAAAGTTTTTTTATCTTCCAGAAGTAACAGGGGATTCTATTTTTGCTGTTATTGCCGAGGAAACTGGGTTTGTGTTTAGTGTTTTAGTGGTTGTTTTATTTTTGCTTTTCTTTTGGCGAGGAATTAAGATTGCGTCAATTGCCCCTGATGCGTTTGGGAAATTAGTTGCCTCTGGAATTGCGGTTTGGATATGTGTGCAGGCATTTGTAAACATTGGGGCAATGCTTGGGATTCTGCCTTTAACAGGCCTTACCTTGCCCTTGGTATCATATGGTGGCAGTTCTCTGATTGTTACCATGGCAGCTATCGGGATGTTGCTGAATATTTCAAAACAGTGTAAAGGCTAAAGCCATATGTGTCATCCCGAGCGGAGTGACACAATGTACTCATTGTGGAGCGTAGTCGAGGGATCTCTTTTTCAGAAAATATAAGAGATCCCTCGACTACGCGAGTACGCTCCGCTCGGGATGACAATTTTATGAAAATACTTTTAACTGGCGGCGGAACTCTTGGCTCGGTTAGTCCGCTCTTAGCAATTTACGAGGAGGCAAAAAAACAGGGCAAACACTGGTCTTGGTTTTGGGTTGGCACCAGGCACGGAACAGAGCGGAAAGTTGTTGAATCATTAGACATTAAGTATGAATGGGTTCCAAGCGCAAAATTTAGGAGGTATACTTCATTACAGAATCTTGTTGACCCATTTCTGTTGATTGCTTCTTTTTTACGCTGCCTTTTTATTATTATGAATACTAAGCCAGATATTATTATTGGAGCTGGTTCATTTATTGGTGTGCCTGTAATATGGGCTGGGTGGCTGTTCCGAAAAAAAATAATAATACATCAGCAGGATATTCGGCCTACTTTTTCAAACAAACTAACTGCATTCTGCTCTACGAAAATTACAACTAGTTTTGAGAAATCTCTAGAAGATTATAAGAAGGAAAAATCAGAATGGGTTGGAAACCCGGTTAGAAACGCGCTTCTTAATGGCAATCCAGAAATTATAAAAAAGAAATTTAAATTAAATGATTCATATCCAACTCTTTTGGTCACAGGCGGCAGCAGCGGAGCCAAGGCAATTAATGAGTGGGTGTGGAGTAATTTGCGCGAACTAACAGGCAAAATTAATCTAATCCATTTAACAGGACAAGGAAAGCAGCGCGAATTAAAACGGGAAAATTATCATCAGCTAGAATTTTTACATGGTGATATGTTCCATGCTCTTGCATGCGCAGACGTGGTTTTAACCCGCGCTGGAATCTCGACTTTAACTGAACTTGCGTATTTAGAAAAGCCCGCTATACTTGTTCCAATGCCCCTAACACATCAGGAAGATAATGCAGCATATTTTGCAAGCCAGCACGCGGCTAGGATGTATCGACAGGACCAATTAGACGATAGAGTTGTCCGCCAGGTAAAGGAATTATTATCTTCAGAGGACGAGCGAGAAAAACTATCTAAACATATTGGCGAGATTATGAAGAAAGGCGGTAGGGAGAGGATGGTTGAGATAATTGAATCATTGTCACCCAGAACTTCATCTACGTCATCCTGAGCGGAACGAGCCGATGTACTCATCGACAAGTGAAGTCGAAGGATCCCGTGAATAATTATTGCAGTAAGTATCGACGGGATCCTTCACTGCGCTCCACAACGAGTACGTTGAGTCGCTTGTTCAGGATGACGATATAATTACCTATGTTTCATAAATATAAGACAATCCACTTGATAGGTATTGGCGGCATAAATGTATCTGCTATTGCTAAACTATTGCTCTCACAAGGAAAAATTGTGTCTGGCTTTGACTTGGTTAAAAGCGAGATAACTGACGAACTTATTCAACTAAAAGCAGATATATCTACAGAGAACGCTGGCAAACTTTCAGAGAGCGTTGATTTTGTTATTTATTCTGAAGCAGTTCCAGAAGACGATCCTCAAAGAGTTGAGGCAAAGTCGCGAGGAATTAAACAGATAAGCGCGTTCCAGTTTTGGGGTGAATACGCAAAGAATAAAAAGGTTATTGCTGTTTCTGGCACAAACGGCAAAAGCAGCACAACCGCGCTTATTGGGCGCGCCTTAGAAAAAAATAACTTTGACCCTACTGTTGTTGTCGGCACAAAAGTTCTTGAATGGAATTCAAATATTCGGCTTGGCAAATCCGAATGGCTTGTTATAGAAGCAGACGAATACCATGCTCATATGCTTGAGTTTAAGCCGTACATAGCGGTTATTACAAATATTAGTCCAGATCATCTAGATTATTATAAAGATATTGATGATATAGTTAATCATTTTCAAAAATGGGTTGATTCTATTCCAAAAGACGGATTCTTAATTCTAAACCGCGATGATCAGGCAAGCAAGCGTCTTAATTTGAATTGCAATATAAAGAAATTTGGGGTTAATGGCTCGCAAGAAATTCGCAGCGCAGGCGTTACAACTAAGCCAGAGTATAACGGAAACAAAGGAATTTTAAGATTTAATATTGTAGATGATTTAATTGACTGGGGCGAGGTATGGGCGCCTAGCCCTGGCAAGCATACTATCTCAAATATAGTTGCCGCTGCCACAGCAGCATGCGCGCTTGGTATTGACAAAAGAAAGATTGTTCGCTCTTTGCGTGATTTTCAAGGAACATG
>CAYOXH010000062.1:0-4990 GCA_964407875.1 uncultured Gammaproteobacteria bacterium | reverse complement strand
CATCCTTGTTTTTCGATAGAGCGGTCAGGACAGCCCATGTTGATGTCCAAACCATCAAACCTAAGGTCCTGTATTAATTTAGCAGCATCGCGCATGTTCTTTGGCTTACTAGTAAATAGTTGCGCAACTATAGGCCGTTCTGATTTGTGATAAACAAGGTCTTTAGATAAATTGTCCTTTCCCTTAGAAAGCAAACCATCTGCAGAAACAAATTCTGTGTAAATGACATCTGGTTTGCCGTATTTCGCAATCAAGCGTCTAAAAGCAGCATCAGTGACATCTGCCATTGGCGCTAATAAAAAGAATGGTTTTTTGAGTTTACCCCAAAAATTTTTCATATTTCTTCCTTTTTCTCATGCACATAACTCATCCACTCTTCTGTAATTTTTATAAATGATTTAAAAGGCGCTTCTATAACAAAATCCAGAATAAAAATAAATACATTAATTTTTGCGAATTTGGTTGACATATATTTGCCCGCATGCAGAATAGGAATAGCAAGGAATGTCCATATTGCGCGTATCATTCCTTTTCTTGGCGGAGTAACAACCAACTCTTGGCTCACAATCCGAATTCTATACGCAAAAAGCGAAACCAATGAAAGGAAGAAAAAGAATATCACCATACTCACTATACTGAATTTGAGCTGGTCTAGAATATAGAACAATAATCCAAACGAAAGCGTAAATAACGCTCCATAACTAATAACAAAGATAATTTGCAGTATAATGCTTTGCTTGCGTTTTTTTTGCACTTGAATGATTTCTTTTTCGCCTTTAATAAAACGATTAATCCCTGTTATGATAATTTTTGTATTTTCATCATCAGGGAGTTTTGTTGATAACGCGATTATCGCAAGAAGAGTAGGAGGGAACATTAGATTGATTAAGAGCGGAATTACGTCAAATGAGTTTAGTAAAAATATTTCTAAAGGAATTTCTAAAATAATTGCTATAAAAAATTTAGTAACCACTAAATAGATAATGCTTCTTCGAATACTTCTGTGCAAAGTTAATCGGGAATCATTGTAATTGGTTTGGCAGCGTTTTTTTATTCGCTCGTTGAATTGCGTTCCTAGCTGCATATCATGCCAAGAGCCGCTTGGGTCTTCTGCCACAATATCGCTTAAGATAGAAAAATAAGCAACATTTTTCCTGCATGAGGCCAATAGTTTTTCTTTTAAGGGGTGATAAAGGTCCTGCGTAATTAATACGCGCAGTTCTGGGAGTTTGTTTCCTATTTCGCGGATTATGTCTTGGTTCGCGTTTTTCCAATCTGGGTAATATAAAAGCAAGAGATGATACTTAAGAGTATCATCATCATTTTTGTACAGTGTTCTGCTGGTTGCAATATATATTTGTTTTGCGCGGGTTGTCTCATCTATCTCATCTTCAATATGCATGCGTTCATTCATTGCTTCGTACATGGCATTTATTGAGGCATGCATAACATGCGGAGGCACTAAAAACTCATCAATTTCTGTTGCCATTATTCCAAGCGTCCACCCTGGCAATGAATCAGAATCATTTATATCTTTAAGCGGCGCATGCCCCAGTAAGGTAAAGTATTTTTCAAAGATATGCTCTAATTCTGCTATCTTGCGTTGAGGAATAGTGTCATTAGGGAGATACCGCGCGTGAATAAGCTCATGAATTAAGTTTTCTGCCAAATCTCTTCTATTGCCGCTTGCTATCATTCTGCGCAAAATCCGCTCAACCGCGTTCCTGCGAATTAAGTGCTCTTCTTTATAATCAACCGCATTGCGCATGCGTTCATATACAAAAGTCGCGCGGCTTGCGCGCGTAGGAATAGAAATCTTCGGCTCATTAGGGTCTAATTCTTGTAATCGTTTTTCTGTGAGTGCTGCTTTTACCAGGTCTTGAATTGGTTTAATTATATTAGGCATAAAGAATAAAAGATAGTCATAATAGCAGTTTTGTCAAGTTATGCAATGTTTATTTATAGTAGTTGATTTAAGGCTTTTTTGATCGAATTATGATCGTACTGGGATAGTGGCCACACCTTAAATTATTTTTTGAAGCCCTTTGGTGTGTGTGGCAAGCTCAACAGATATTCCAAATTGCTCAATAAACTTACATACTGAGTGTTCATTTGTAAGGCGAATATCATAGCTAGCTGAAATATAGTCATCTCCACCACCAACCCACCATATTCCTTTTGGATATTGATCTGGAACTTTTTTTGATTCTGTAAAAAACCAGCCTACACTATTTTGGTAGTTTTTCTTGATATGCGCTCCCGGATCAAGAACCTTATAGGTGAGACTGCCATGATTTTTTTGTCCAGTAATTAAGGCAATAAATTTTCGTATGTAGCTCATGAGATTGAGATGCTATTCATCATTTTTTGAACCAAAACTGTACCAGTCAATTTTATTGGATATGTACATGACAATTGCCAATATAGTAAATAGGCCAATGCTTCCTAATAGGAGTGCATAATCTTGGGATCGCAGAAGGATAAACATAAACACATACATTATGATGAGCATTAGTCCTTCGAGCATTGCTAGGAACGTGCTCTTAAGTATGCTTTTTGAATAGATGGTAATCAGAACTATAGTTGCAATGCTTGCTATGGCGTAGCTTGTATTAAACCCAAGATGTTCTGATATAGAGAGTAAAAGCGTATAAAATAGGGTAAGTGCAAATCCAACTAATAAGTATTGAATAGGATGAATTCGAATACTATTAAAAATTTCAGCAAAAAAGAAAATCAAAAACGTGAGCGCAATAAAGAGTAGGGCATACTTTACTGAACGCGTTGTTTTTTGATATTCATCAACACCAGCTAGCAGTGTAACGCCAAATGTTGAGGTATGTATTTGATGCATATTATCTAGCCATGATTGCGGAAAGTTTCTGTTTAAATCCAAGATTTTCCACTTTGCGGTAAATCCTGTATTCGAAATCTCACGCTCATCCGGCAAAAACGCTCCATCAAAACTTGGATTTTGCCAATTTGAAGTAAGGTCTATTGATGTTGTTTTTCCTAAAGGTAAAAAGTTTAACTGATTGCTCCCTTTTAGCGCTAGGTCAAAAGAGAATGTGTAGCTTTCTTTTGCGCCATCCGCGCTAACTCGAGCGCTAACACCGGAATCAATAACATTCTTTGATACTAACCCAGGGTTGAGTTCGATGTCAGCATCATTCCATTTGAGTGTGATGTTTTCTTCTATGCCTCGCATGTCTGGTATGCCAATTGAAACAAATGCTTCGCTGTAAAGTAATTCTGTTTCAGATATTCCTAACTCGTCAACACTAATTTTTGGAAAAACTCCAGAAGCAGAAACATTTGTGCTGTATACAATTATTTCGTAAATGCCTCTTTGCAACGTTTGTGGAGATACTGAACTAGTGACATTTAACTCATCTGGTAAAAAATACGCAAAACCATTTTTTTCTTTTATGTTGCCGTCTTTGTCAGTGGTAATTTTTTTATATGGGATTGTAAGTATTGGGCCGCCAATGGTTTGTAAGTTTGCCCATTTTCCACTTGCTTCTTGTATGGCTGTGTCTCTGGTATATTCTCGTTCAAGCACAAGGCCTTGTACAAATAGCATAGGAATTAAAAATACTAGTGTTAAAACAACTATCACAATTAGTCGTGCAGTAACTGGATTTTTTGCTTTGTGTTGAATATTTATAAGTTTAAAATTAAGTATATTGGGTGTGGTGGCTTGCCATCCGTAGCTCCGTACTCGGAGCGAAGGATGGTAGCCCATAGGGGAATCGAACCCCTGTTTCCAGGATGAGAACCTGATGTCCTAGCCACTAGACGAATGGGCCGCGTCATCGATAATATAGCTATTTTTTGATAAATTTGCAAATATTTGTTATAGTATTATAGTTATCATTTAATATATAATTATATGCCAAAAATTAAAGCATCTTGGATAATCATAGGGATTATCGTAATTCTCGTATTATGGTTTTGGAGCGGATATAACGGCCTTGTAAGCCGCGATGAGCGGGTTGTTTCGCAATGGGCTAATGTAGAAACAGTATATCAGCGCCGTTTGGACCTTATACCTAATATCGTGAATACTGTTAAAGGAAGCGCAGCGCAGGATGAAAAGATATTTACAGCACTCGCAGAGGCACGGTCAAAATACGCAGGAGCAGCATCCACAAACGAAAAAGCTGTTGCAGCAGGGCAGATAGAATCCGCTTTAGCGCGATTGCTTGTTATAGTTGAAAACTATCCGAATCTAAAGAGCCAGGAATCATTCCAAGCATTAATCGCGGAACTAGAAGGCACAGAAAATAGAATCAGCGTAGAACGGCGCCGCTATAACGAGGAAGTCCGCGGATATAACACTATTATCAGGAAAGTGCCTCGTAATATTTTAGCTGGCATGTTTGGTTTTGAGAGACATGATTTGTTTGAGGCAGCTGAGGGGGCGGATGTTGTGCCAACCGTGGAGTTTGACACAGAATAACATCTTTACAACTATACTGTTAAAAAAAGTTCAAGCTACAAGTTTCAAAGTACAAAGTGGGGAATTTTAAATCCTAATTCTTCACTTTGTACTTTGTAGTTTGAACTTTGTACTTTTCTACACTTTGAACTTTTTTTATGAAAAAACTAATTGCAATAATCTTGCTATTGATTCCGATTTCGGCATTCGCCTACACAAGTCCAGGAAATCCAGATGGTTTTGTTAATGACTTTGCTGGTGTGTTAAGCAACAGTTCAAAGCGAGAATTAGAGTCAATTTTAAATAAATACGAAAAAGAAACAGATAATGAGGTAACAGTCGCCATAATTCCGGAGCTTGTTGATGAAACAATAGAGACGTATGCTGTGCGCCTTTTTGAGGATTGGGGGATTGGCAAGCAAAAACAAGATAATGGCGCTTTGTTCCTTGTCAGCGTTGCAGACAGGAAGATGAGGATTGAGGTTGGGTATGGGTTAGAAGGAGATTTAACTGATATAGAATCAAAACATATTGTATCTACAGTTGTGC
>CAYOXH010000061.1:0-5012 GCA_964407875.1 uncultured Gammaproteobacteria bacterium | reverse complement strand
ATATAGTTCGATGCTTTGAGGATCCAGCTGATCCTACTAATGCCAATAAGCCATCTGATTGTCCTAGGGTCGATCCTGGCAATGATTCCAGCGATAACCTATATTATCACCTCATTGACCCAAAATGGATTATTTCTCTTCCAGCGCAATCGTGTAGGGCAGAGGGTTTTGGAACTATTCCAGAACACGAGCGCTCTCCTAACCGCAAGCAATTATGTGTTGATTTGCAGAGCTGCATTAGCGAGGACGCAAGCGGAGATTGCTTATCTTATGGATATTGCACTCGCGAGCGCAATATTTGGCAGATTAACGGCCAATCATGCGATAAGCAGTACGCGACTTGCAAAACATTTACAACGCCTGGCAATGACAAGATTTCCTTGCTTGCGAATTCAATTAATAACGAAGGATGCACTCTTAATAATGCCGCAGGATGCAAGTGGTATAGTGTTGAGCGAAACTCGCTTCATCACATGCAAGACGAATGGTTAGAGAGCGCTGATAAGAGAATTTATCTCTCGAACCAAGCGCAATCGTGCCAAAGCGCGCAAAAGGATTCAAAGGAAATCATTCCATTAACCACTGGCGTGAACTTAATCAAAAACGGGCAGTTTAGGGGTGATTGGCTTGCTGAAGCTTCAGGTGCTGATGGGGGATGGGTTTTGACTGACAACCAAACTCCTACAGATGTGTATATAGATATATCAGGTAGTGATGGGGCTGTTTCGTTTGTGTCTGTTACTGATGGGGCGTACCAAGACGTTGATCTTAAGCCATTTACTTTTTATACTCTTTCTTTTGATGTTAGGGCAAGTGCCGCACATGATACTGCACATGATACTGCACATGTGGCAGTTAGTGGAAACGGTCTTATTAATGTATCATTTCCATTAACTTCAGGAAATTATCCTCCAGGTGTCCAGAGTCCTCGTATTGTGATTCGCAGTTTAGCAGAGGATATTGTAAAACGCTATGCTGCTACTTTTTATAATCCAGAAAGTACATACGCAAGAATTCAATTAACAGGTCAGGTGATTTACGACAACATTCAGCTTGAAGAAATTAGTTTACTAGATGGGGCTAACGCGAGAAGATTAGTAGAAGATTACTTGTCAGCAAATCCAAGCGCGACCATTGATGACAAATTATTTGAAATAAACCAAACATCGCTTGGCAATGAAATTAATTTGCGTTCTCCTAGTACTAGTTTTAAGCAATACGAACAAAATCCTAGGGTCGTATTTAGTGAAGCACTTGCGTGTGATTCAGAGGATGAGGTTAGCGCGCGCAGGTATACATCACTAAATGGTGGAACAGAAAAAATAGCGCGCTTACGCTCTAGCGGCTTGTGCGAGCAAGCATGTTCTGGAATGGATAGATATGTACAATCTCCAACAAGTATTGAATTGTTGAGGTATGCGGCTGAATCCAACTTTAGACCGCCAAAGATTTTTGTACCGCGAGTTGCCCAGCAGTGTAGTGCCGCAGAAGTGGGGTGCGAGGTATTCACGAACAAGCAAACAGAAGAGCGTGAGTATTTTAGCAGAGTAGAATCGTGTGTTTTAGATATAAATCCATCTATTGCGACATTTTTTACTTGGGAGGGTAGCGATACGCCTGGTTTTCAATTAAAGGTTTGGCAATTACTTAGAGATGACGTGGTTGAAGGATCAAAAGACAAAGGTCCATGTACTGAATTTCCACAAGGCGGCTATCGAGCTGCTGATAACCCGTCAACAGTGACTTGTTATGATGATTCAAGCGATGCAACGCGAAGTGATGGTGATTCATCAACATCTTCCCCAGTATGCAGCCAGCACCCATCTGATTCTAATTATAGCGCAACATGCAGAGTATTTTTGGATGCAGGTGGAAATGAATATTTAAGGGATTCATCAAGAATTGTTACTGCATCAGGCGAATGTTCTGTGTATCGAAGAACTGTTTTGTCCAGAGCTGGCGGTTCAATAGATATAGGACAGGAGGACTGGCACTTTATTCCGAATGAGGCAAACAGGTGCAGTGCTGCTGCAGTTGGATGCAGGGAATACAAAGGAAAAAATGCAAACAAGATTCGCATACTTTCTTCAGATGACTTTGAATCAGATGATGAAAATTGGACACGAGGCGGGGATGGCTCTGGAAGGCGGCTTGGTTCTGTAGCTACTGATGAATTTTCCTACCGGCTTTTAGACACTCAATTTATTGACAAATCCGGCTCAGATCTTAAAGAGAACGTGCCAAGCAGTTTTGAATTAACGAATAGAACATATATTGTGCAATTCTGGGCAAAATCAGATGGAAGCGGAAAAATTGGGAAAGTTTCATTTGGACAAGCAGCTGGCTCCCAGGTATTTGTAACAGACAATAGCAGAACAAATCCATCTGATAAAACACTTGACCTCACAATTAATTGGGCTCCATATACTGTTGGTCCTTTATTTAAAACAACCACACAGGACAATATACAAATTACGGCAACAGGAGGGACAATAGACATAGATAAAATTGAACTTATAGAAATTCCTGATAGGTACTATCTTATTGAATCATCAATTGAGCCAAAATCTAATGGAGGCGATCAAGAAGATGCTTGCTACAGCAGTACATTTGTGCCTGAGTACAATAGCTGCCACCCATATCGTGATACTAAAAATAATACTTACTATGTTTCTAGGTTTGATAAATTATTTACCGAGGACGCGCTTTCGTGTCGCGCGGTAATTAATACGCACAACTACAGTTATCCATATAGCTGGGAATTTGACCAAATGGATGATCCAGATACTTCTCCGAATGATCCTGACCCATATTCTGTTCCTGCTGATAATCTTGAGTATTTGAGAATAAAAGATAAAGCAGACGCAAATTCTGCAGGATGCATGGAAGTAGGATTGCCGAAATTGGACTCTGATGGTAATCCAGAAGAATGGGTAACCATGTATAAGCGGGTTGACCCAGATTTATTTGGTACGATTTTGTGCCAAGATGAAAGCTTGCAATGCGAGGCATTTAAATCAAAAGACGGAGCAACCTATGTGTTCCGCGATCCAAGCGCGCAATTGTGCGATTGGAGGGCAAAAGCGTCTGGTGTGTCGGCAGATGGTTTTTATATTAAAGGAACAACATCAATCCCATGTCCACCGAGTTCTGCACGTGAATGTCCAGGCGAACAAAACAGCTGTACCGTGTATATGCCACGGAATATTAATTTTACAGAGGGCGCTGCAACCGCGCTGTTTACTCTTAGTGATTCTGTTAGCGCTGGGGATTGTACTGGAGAGGATATTGAAATAGGATGCGTTGATTTTACAACCAATTATAGCGATGCTACAAACTTTGTAGCATCAAAACTGCCAGGTGATGAATCTAGCTCACGAACATTGCAGGTTCAAGCAAAACGCCAGTGCGCAGAATGGCTTGCTCCTACCACATCTTCCCAAGTGCAAGATCCTCGCAGCAGAACCTCGCGAATTGTAACTTATGATATTGGCAGATGCCAGGAACTTTCTTCTAATGAGCAGTGCCAAACATGGGTAGACCCAACAACTGGAGACAAGTATCCAGAAGCATATAAAACTGGAACCAGTTATGCGTCTTTTGATATAGCAGATTATCAACAAAGACAAACGCCGAAAATTTATTATTCTGGTGTATGCCATAGATATGCCCGCACAAGAACAGAAATACAAGTATCCTCTGGAACTCCATTTGCTGTGGATGAGCATATTGGAAGATTTGTTGTTATTACATCAGGAGGTTCAATAGGTGAATATAGCAGAGTTGTAAGCAATACAGATGACACGCTTATTGTTTCAACTCCTTTTTCAACAAAACCAAGAACTGAAAACTTTTTTATATCAGATAAGCCGGTTAAAACATTATTCAGCGGAGGATGGGAATATGCTGGATATTCAATTCCAGATAAATTTCCTGTTGAGTCATTAGCGCAATATAAAGGCGATAATTCTGTTTTAGGAACAAAATTAACCGACAAAAGATGCCATGTTGCTGATTGCACAATAACAGAATTAAAAGTAAATTCTGACTCTCCATTTACAGAAGATGAGTATGTAGATAAATTTGTTGTTATTATGGATAATGGATTAGGCGGCACAGCTCCAAAAGGAGAAATTAGAAAGATTATCAAAAATACAACTAATACACTTATAACTCTGAATACAACCCCATTTTCATCTGAGCCAGATGGCGCTTTATTCCATATAGTAGACGGAACCCAAATAAGATGCAGGGCATATCCAGAAGAGGACTCGCCTTTTAGCCGCGGCTCAACACCTGTGCCAGTTGAGTATACAGACCCAGAAGAATTTACCGAGGTGCAGCTTCGTAACCTTACTATCTGCAGAGAGCCTGGGGAGAAATGCGATTGCTCGTATAAAAAAATAGAGAGCGTTGGAGAGACATTTTATTTTGCGCGTCAAACAAACCAGGCATTCCCACAGGATACGCGTACCATTAGTGACCACATTGGCTGGCAGGGCTATTGCGTTGAGCAAGATTTTGATTCAACCGACCCAAATGGCAACCCAGCTTGCCTTGCTTGGTGGCCTGTTGATGTTGTGCAAAGTTCAACAAATATTTTCGACAACCATCCAGAAGCAGGGTTTACATCCAGCAAACCGCTTTATTATTGTGTAGAGGCAAAGAGCAATAAGTATGGTGGAGAGCAAAGCGGCGTAGCTGGCAGGGTTCCGCCAAATGGCCCTGATTTCCAAAAGTTTGATATTACTCTAAAGAGCGTGAAAGACAATAATTATGCGCTTGGTATTCCTAATAGAGAAAGTGCTCTTGATTATTGCGGCGCCAGGGCTGGCTGGCGCGCAAGATACATATTAAAACCTGGGGTAGATAATGGGTCTTGTCTTTCATTTGATAGCCAATCAGGTAGTGGTTGGAAGTTACGAACTAGCGCTAATGAAAGCTTTAAGCAGTATGCAACTATGGCAATGATACATGCCAATATCAGTGACAATAATTATGATGATGATCAT
>CAYOXH010000060.1:0-5229 GCA_964407875.1 uncultured Gammaproteobacteria bacterium | reverse complement strand
CAAACAAAAATACGTGCAACAAATTCCATTTTTCGATATTTATAATCTGAATAAATACATATACCCCAATCAACACAATCCAAAAAAGAGGAATATATGATTTTGCCTCTATGCTGTACTGAATATGCAAAATAGAAATTGTCGTTAGTATTGTTGTAGCAATATACGCAACACGATTTTCTCTAAATAATTTTTTAGAAAAATAATAAATTCCCCAAATAGACGAAATCCCTATTATAATGCTTGGTAATCTTATTACCATCTGTTCTAATCCTGCTACATGAGTCCAAAATCGCATCAAAAAGGATGATAAAGGAGGGTGTGGAGAAACCCTAACAATTTCTACTAAATGACCGATTGATTCAGCATAAAACGCGGTCATGTGCGAAGTAATTTCATCCCCCCACAAAGGACGCAGTAAAAAAACAGGTAATCGCAATGCAAGACCTGCCACAATAGCCCAAACCCACCAATATCTGTTTATGTGTGTTTTTATGTTAATTGTCATAATGTCTATTGCATATATCAAATACTTAATTTAGTATATAGAATCTGATAATTAAAGACAAAGATTACTAATTAACTAAAAACTTGCAAAAAACTATAAAATATTGTGAAAAAGCTTTTTGCAATGTATAATAACTCTATGAAATCACAAACTATTCGTAAAGCAATAATCCCAGTAGCGGGGTTTGGAACGCGTTTTTTACCAGCAACAAAAGCACAGCCAAAAGAGATGCTAACATTAGTAGATAAGCCAGTTATTCAGTATATTATCGAAGAAGCAGTTGAATCAGGTATAAAAGACATTATCTTAGTAACAGGGCAAAACAAGCGCGCCATTGAGGACCATTTTGACAGAAACTTTGAACTTGAATATCGGCTTAAGCAAAAAGGCAAAAAAGAGCTACTTAAAGAAATGGATCGCATTACTAATCTTGCGAACTTTTACTATGTAAGGCAAAAAACCCCGCTTGGAGACGGGCACGCTATTTTGCAGGCAAAGGACCTTGTGGGTAAAAATGAATCAGTTGCTGTTTTATTTGGTGATGATTTGGTTGAGCACAAAACACCTGCTTTAAAACAAATGATTAATGTGTATAAAAAATATCACGGCCCAATTATTGCGGTTGATAAAGTAGATAAAAGCGAAGTAGATCAATATGGTATTGTGGATATTGATAAAGGTAGAAATGGAACACACAAAATCAAAGGATTAGTTGAAAAGCCAAGCCAAAAAGAAGCGCCTTCGAACCTCGCGGTAATTGGAAAATACATTATTACGCCAGACGTTCTTAAGGCCCTAGAAATTGCAAAGCCAGGTAATGGCGGAGAAATACGTCTTATAGACGCGTTTCGCATATTAGTCAAAGATAGGGCAATCTACGCGCATGAGTATGAAGGAGAGCGCTTTGATTGCGGATCTAAACTCGGGTTCTTAAAAGCAACCATACATTTTGGGCTTAAACACAAAGAATTAAAGCATGACTTCGCTAAATACCTAAAAAGTATTAGAATATAGATATGCCCTCGTCATCCTGAGCGGAACGAGCGCCGTACTCGGCGGGAGTGGAGTCGAAGGATCTAGTTGAAGACGATTAAACATAATTGAACTAGATCCTTCGACTGCGTTTCTCACTGATTACAGTGAGTCACTTCGCTCAGGATGACGTTCTGAATACGATAAAAATAAAAGCATGAAAAAAAATATAACCAAGTTAATCCTCCTGATCGCCGTCCTTCCGTTAATCGGTCTCGGCTGTAAAGGCGGTGGAACCATAGCGCAAGAATCCCTAGCACCAGTAACACTTAACTACTGGCGTGTTTTTGATGAACCAGGCGACTTTAGCTCTATTACTTCTTCATTTAAACTTTTGTATCCAAACATCTCAGTTAGTATAAAAAAAATTCGGTTTGAGGAATTTGAAGATAAATTAGTTCGCGCTCTAGCTGAGGGCAATGGGCCAGATATGATTTCTATTCATACCACATGGCTAAAAGAGTATCAAAAACTTCTTGATACCATGCCTGATTCAGTTACCATGCCAACCGCATTTTTAGATGGAAAAGAAATTAAAATAATGCTGCAAACAACAAAAATGCCTTCTAGTATTGATGTGTATAACAACTTTATAGATACTGTTTCTCAAGATGTTGCCATAGGAGGCAAGATATATGGCTTGCCCTTAGGAGTAGATACTTTAGTGCTCTACTACAACCGCGCAATGCTAAACCAGGCAAATATCGCGTTCCCGCCAATCACCTGGTCTGAATTTAAGGATCAAGTAAAACTATTAACCCTGCAAAGTGCAGAAGGAAAAATTGTGCAAGCAGGCACAGCCCTTGGAGGAGCAAATAACATTAACCGAGCGCCTGATATCTTGGCGGTCTTAATGATGCAAAACGGAACTCAAATGACCAACAAAGATGATACAGGGGTTATGTTTCATACAATTCCTCCAGGAATGAGCGAGGACGACGTTGTTCCAGGCAGAGACGCTTTGCGCTTTTATACGGATTTTGCCTCTCCAGCAAAAGAGGTCTACACCTGGAACGAGGACATGCCAGAGGCCTTAGACGCCTTTGCAAGCCAACAAGCAGCATTCTTTTTTGGATACTCCTACCATTTGCCATTAATTCGCTCGCTTGCGCCTGGCATTGACCTTGGCACAACCAAGCTGCCTCAAATAAGTGAAAGTGGCAAACAAACAAATATTGCAAATTATTGGATAGAAGGCGTAACCAAGCAATCAGCGAACAAAAACGAAGCATGGGCATTTATAAATTACGCTACTTCCCAATCTGTGGTTACCTCATTCCTTTCTTCATCAGGAAAGCCAACTGCTTTGCGTACGCTTATTTCCTCACAAATCGCTGACCCTGGTTTTGCGCCTTTTGCAAACCAACTTCTTACCGCAAAAACCTGGTATCATGGGAAAAATGCTGCTGCCATGGAGCAAGCAATGCGCATTATGATTAAACAGGTTGTAGATGGAGAAAAACTTCCTGATGAGGCCCTAAAAGAGGCGGTAAGCACAATTAATCTGACCTATTAGGAAAAAGGTCTAAGGTTGAAGGTCTAAGGTCTAAATTTTGTGTCAAAAAACAAAAAAGAATATAATCTTAAAGAAAGAACTTCTCTCTTTGGAGAACATGTCATAGACCTATGTATGTCAATGCGTAGAAATGACATAAACACACCTATTATTAAACAGCTTATTAAATCATCAACAAGTGTAGGTGCCAACTATTGTGAGGCCGACAACGCAGAATCAACAAAGGATTTTAAACACAAAATAGGAATCTGCTGCAAAGAATCAGATGAATCAAAATATTTTCTAAGGATGCTAGCGAAATCAAATCCAGAAAAAATAGAAAAATGCAGAGAACTATGGCAAGAAGCAAATGAATTAAATCTCATTTTTAACTCAATAATCCGTAAACTCGGCGGAAGAAACTAAAATTAAACAAATCTAGACCTTTGGCCTTAGACCTTAGACCTTTATGAAACGTCTTTATATAATTTTCGCGATAATAACCATATTAATCTTAACGCCCGCAAGCGCGAGCGCGGCTTCGTTTCTCCGTATTTGCACGGCAACAGGCAACTGCCGTGTGTGTGATGCTGTGGCAAGTGTTATCACCTTGGGCAAATGGCTAATTGCGGGCGCAGCTGGTCTTGCGCTTGTGGTTATTGTTTTTGGCGCCATTGGAATGATTACAGCCGCTGGAAACGCGGAAAAAATTGGCGGAGCAAAAAAACAAATTATAGGAGCTATATTTGGATTAGGAATTACACTAGTTGCTTTTCAACTTATTTCCTTAATTATATTTGCTGTGGCTGTTCCCTCTGGTCTACAGACATCAACTGCGGATAAAACAGTTGTGAAAGATAATTACTCTTTAAAGAATTTCTTAGGAGTAGCGTGGTGGTCTATTTGCGACGAAAAAGAACTTCGCACGGAAAAAGGGATAGCTGCTGATCCTTCAACAGGGCATTGCAAATACTGGGGCGATGGCACGCCATGCAATACCAGAACAACTAAAATTTGTATATCTGGAGAATGTTCTGAAATTGATTTAGAAAAAAATCCCCTCAAAGAACATCTGACTAATCTTGGATTAATGAATGACGCAAAAAAACACAAAGCGAAAATGAATAAGTTCGACTCTGCTTGTGATTATCTTGCCTCTGTTGACCTTACATTTGAGGACTATGGCTGCCGAAAGCATGACCCAAAGAATGACAAATCTGATTGCGACCCAAGAAATATCGAACAAGGCCTATGTCCTGGGGATGAAACAAATGTTTGCTGCGCTCCAGCACCCACAAATTAAATTTTTTATATGAAACCATTATTCTTCTCAATCCTCGCTATCCTCTTGCCAGTCCTACAAGTACACGCGCAAGCTGACCACGCGCTAAATCCGCTTAGAGATACTTCTGGAGGCGGGCCAGAACTCTTTGGCAGAATGCTACGATTCTTTTTAGGGTTTACTGGTGTTGCCGCATTATTCTTTATGACATATGGCGGCATTCTTTTGCTTACCTCGCGCGGCAATCCAGAGCAAATAAAATCAGGCAAAGACACGCTTATGTGGGCAATTATTGGTATTTTTGTCGCATTCACAAGTTATGCTGTATTGCGATTCATTATTGAGACAGTTATTACTCCAATACCGAAGTAAGCGATGCTAATCTACGAATTTCATACGAATCTGCGGATTCTTACTATATACATTCATTATAATGGCACGTATATATGGAGGGAAAATTAATTTATCCAGAATTATCTTACAAAATTAATGGTTTGTGTTTTGATATACATAATGAACTAGGTCGTTTCTGTAAAGAGAAGCAGTATGCTGATAAACTCGAGGAATTACTAAAGAAAAATAAACTCAAATACAAGCGAGAGATTAATCTAGAAAACATTAATCAAAATTCACCCAAAGGAAATGTAGCTGATTTTATTATAGATAACAAAATTATAGTAGATCTTAAAGCCAAAAAATTTACAACAAAAGAAGATTATTTTCAAATGCAGCGTTATATTAAAGCTACAAACTTAAAGCTAGGCCTTATTGTCAATTTTAGAAACACATATTTAAAACCAAACCGGATAATCAACTTCGACACACCCAAACCAAAATATTCGTAGATTCGCATGCCATTCGCATTCATTAGCATCGCCTAAAGTTGTTAACACTCACTTTTTTGCTTATTTT
>CAYOXH010000059.1:0-5252 GCA_964407875.1 uncultured Gammaproteobacteria bacterium | reverse complement strand
TATGCCTAACCCGTCAATTATGCCAGAATTATTGGCTATTGGCAATGATTTATATATTTTTGGAATAACAGCTGAAATACTCTCATCTTGCTCCATAACTTGCAGCATTTTAGATAAGCAGTTTTCCTGCAATTCAACATCATGATTAAGCACTAAAACATAATCTGATTCACACCGCTCAAATCCCTGATTATGCGCTTTTGCGAATCCTATATTTTCTGAATTTTTTATTGTATCAGGGTTATATGTTAAAATCTGATCTATTGTAGCATCGCTAGAAGCATTGTCTATCACAAGAACAGAATAATCCACTCCTGTTTGTTTCTGTATACCTAAAAATAACCGCTCCAGATGCGGCCTTGAGTTATGTGTTACAATTTGAATTTGAACTTTTTGCGGCATAGTAGTACGATATAAGTATACTATAACATTTAAAATAAAAGGAAAGAAAAAAAATTAAGTTAACAACTATGTAAAACTTAAAGAAAGTTGATTGGATACTGCGCATTGCAGTATCTGGTGAATTCTTGGGGCATGGCATATTAGCCATACAAGGCAAAGCAGTATGGATTACATGGATTGAGCAAATGCTTAGTGTTGACGCTTCTACTGCAGCACTTCTGCTGCTCTTAATTGGCATTGCTGATGTCGGAATTGCAATATTTGTGCTTGTTCAGCCATTACGCAATACTGCTTTGGGCGGCAATTTGGGGATTTTGGACTGCTATTTTAAGGCCCATAATGGGCGATCCAATTTGGGATTTTATAGAACGTTTTGCCAATATCGGCGCGCCATTGGCGCTCTTATATGTGCGCGGTATTCCAAAAAATTTAAAACAATGGTTTAGGTCGTGATAAATAATATTTACTTCCTATCAACCACGCTTGCAATTAAGATAACTATGCCTATTCCTAGGGGATGATTTAGGTATGGGCTTACGCCATGAGTAAGCACAACAGCTAGTAGCCCAAGCAATCCTCCAAAAATATGATACCGAGCAATGGTATTTTCTGGGAGTTTTTTGATTCTAGCAATGCCATATTGAAAAATCCGAAATATAATAAATAAATATACTAAAACTCCTAAAAGCCCTATCTTAAGCCACATTTCCAGCCATCCAAGTTCAAACGCTGTTGATGTATATAATCCATCTGCATTATTTCTTAATACGCGCGGATCCTGGGATTCATAAGTAACAGAAGTCCCAAATCCAGATCCAAGCACAGGATGTTTGCTAATACCCTCAAACAAAGGGCGAATCTGCGCGTATCTGCTAGTAACAGCTGCTTCGCCGCTGAATTTAGCTGCCCTATCTTTAAGCAAAGACAAACTCATCTCGCCTTTTGGAATTGGAAAATTCGCAACACTAAAAAATACTCCAATACTAATAACAATAATTCCCGCGCTTACAGCGCCAAATCCTAAAATATTTTTTATGCTTAGTTTAGAAAGCAAGAACAGGCCAATCATCATGGTAATAAGAGTAATAATACCTGCAAGCCAAAAACTTCTTGAAAAACTAGCTAGAATAGCTGTGCCAAAAAGAACAATGCATCCAATCAAAAAACTAATACGAACAGGGCATATACGATTCTTTTTAGAATCATTAAATGGAATAGTGTTACTTCTTAGCGGATGTATATATATGTGATACAAAAGCCCCAAAAATAAAAAGAACGCAAACACCAGCCAGATATGTGACTGCATAAATATCCGAGAAGTTAAAAGAGTTGGATCTATATTGGTTATTTCCGCTAATCGTGACCATCGAGACCACGCGTACAAAGTATTCTGCAAAACAAAAAATTCATGGCTGAATATATAAAATAGTATAATTGTTTTTATTGACAGCCATGTTAAGGCAATAACAATAATTTTAAACAAGCGGCGAAACATTTTTTTTGATCTTAGAACGCCAAAAACAGGGAATATTAATAAAAAGTAAAGATAATTATTTACATCTGAGAATAGCGCCCCAATAGAGTTCCCTCGAATAGCTCCCCACGCAATTCCCCATAACACAACTAGAGCAAGCACTGCAAACGGCCTAAATAATTTTGAACTGAAAAAAGTAACACGCTTATCCATAAAAGCATGCGAAACCCAAACCAAAAGTAGCACAAGCCATATAACCATGCGTATACTGACACTGAATCCATCTATATCCAGAATAAACATTTTGCCTAAAGATCCAATAATCAATTCCGAAAATATTATCATTATCCCATACTCAAGTTTATAAACAGTAGCAATAATTATTCCAACAGAAACAAGCCCAAACACAAGAGGGCTTATTATTGGATACACAAATGAAATATATGACAATGCTTCCGCAAGCAATAGAAACAGTATTGTATATTTAAATAGATTGTCTTTCGTACCTGGCATTTGACTACATATTAGACCTAATTTTTTAGAAAGTAAATAAGGGCCCTGATGTTCAAGAGCCCCTAAAAAAGAAGTAGGCCTTCTCTTCCTCACTGCTTACATACCCCTCTCCTTCGCATATAAAGCAGGATGAGTTTCCGTCTAGCTGGCGCGCTACGTCGCATTCCTCACAACAACACGTTCTATTGCCTAAACAATGCGGGCATCTAACCGTAACTTGCAGAATAATTTTAGATTTGTTCTTATTTACCGCCATCAGCGTCTCCCTTGTCTTTTTAAAAAGAACCTAACCGAGCTTTTAAAGAACCACCATTGTTTTCTCCAAGTCATCTGCTGCGCAAATGATTGTGCCCCATGATGCACAACTGACGTACCTGGCCAATAAATAACTTTTAAACCATTTTGCCCCACTCTCCTGCAAAAGTCAACCTCCTCAAACCAGATAAAATACTTTTCATCCAAAAGACCGACTTTCTTAAATACGCTGCTTGGGACTAAAAAGAAAGCGCCCATTATCTGATCAACTTTTTGGAGAGGAGTGGTGAGGACGTGAGGACGTGAGGACGTGAGTTTTAAGTCATGAGCTAGGTAATGATCGAGCAATGATGGAAACAATTTATGCAGCTTAAATAAAATAATTAAAACATCACGCACCCTTGGAAATCTCCTAACTGATGGCTGAAGCGTTCCGTCTGTATTAAGCAATCTACATCCCAAAACACTCACCCCTTCACATCCTCTCATCCTCTCCATCACTTTCCCCAAACTATCTTCAATAAACTCTGTATCTGGATTTAATAATAAAATGTATTCCCCTCTTGCCTGTCTGATTCCCTGATTGTTCGCTTTTGCAAAACCAAGATTCTTGTTATTAGTTATGACTTTGACCTGTGAAAAATCTTGCTTTATCATTTCAATTGTTTGGTCGCTTGACGCATTGTCAACCACAATAATTTCAAAATCAATATTTTTGCTGTATCTAAAAATAGACTCAAGACATTTCTTGAGAAGATCGCGGACATTCCAAGAAACTATTACAACTGAAATCATAATTTGTGTTTAGTTTTAACTACTGCCACTGCTTTCTTATATTCGGCATTTTTTTTAGCAAGAAAAGAAGGAAGCCAAAAACTCATACTGCCTCCTGCCTTGACTGTAAACAATATTCTATCAACCCATTTTCCAGCATCGCCTTTTTCCAGCATTGTCAACCACAAATCCCAATCCTGCAAGCGTTTTATATTTGGGTCAAATCCTGTAAAGTGTTCGCGTCGCATTAAAGATGTAGTATGAATATACGGCATTTCACGAAGTTTATCAGCGTCAAATTCCCAAAGTTTAAACTTTTTCCACCCAAATTTAAATGATGAATATACATATGATGTATCTGGATTTTCGTCTAAGACGTTATTCATCTTTGCTAACATATCGGGCTTCATGACTACATCAGCATCACAGAAAATTACGTATTGTCCTTTGGATTCGTCGAACCCACGATTCCGCGCTTTAGGTGCTCCTGCGTTATTTTGATATATACAACTGTCCACTGCCAACTGTCCACTAACTACTCTTTCCAACTCATCATGTTGGATATCCGTAGACCCATCATTTACAATAATAACTTCATAATCACTAAATGTTTGATTTTTGATGGACTCCAAACACTGCACAAGTTTTTTTGCATGATTATAAACCGGAATAATAATTGATATTTTTGGCATCATTTTATATTTTGAATAACTTGTTTTATGATCTCATCTATATTCCCTGCTTCAACCAATACTCCCTTGCTACCCACTGCCTCTGGCACGCCGCCGACTCGTGACCCTATCACTGGCTTGCTAAACATTTGCGCTTCTTTGTATACAATACCATATCCTTCAAAGTCATTCGGGCTATTTATTGGAGTTAATATAAAACAATCACAAGCAGATAGCCAGCCGTATTTCTCTTCGTCGCTAACAGATCCAGTAAATAATACGCCTCCTTGGGTTGATTTAGATTCTTCTGTGGCTTTATTAGATAGATTTTGTAGATGAGCCCTCTCGTCTCCTGCGCCCACAATAACATAAACCAAATCAGGGATTTTTTTCCAGATTTCAGGCATTGCTCTGGTGACCAGATCAATCCCCTTGCGCTTGACTAAACGGCTGACAGTTAGCAGCACAGGTTTATCGCCTATGCCATATTTTTTTCTTAATTCTTTACCTAAAATTCCATGATTATGTACATCTGTACTACTAATTCTAGGATACTGAACTCGAGCTATTGAGGGTGAAATACTATAATATATTAAAAGCTTTGAGCTTGCTTTGCTGTTTGCGACTACCTCATCCGCGTTTAATAAAATTCTACGGACCCAAAATCGCTTCCAAAATGATTTACGTGGTCGGGCAAGGTCAAGGCCATGCACATACACGCGATAAGGAATCTTGAATAACTTTTTATAAACCAAAGCAATATATCCAACTGGCAGTACGTGCGATACCCACATTGACTTACATTTATTATCACGCAATGCTCCAATCCCTTTCCAAATTAAAGGCAGCCACTGCGGCCACAAAGACATCATATGTTCCTGTGCTCGCATAACCACAACATTACCCACCTTTAATGAAACCTCTGATTTAAGATATTTAGCAATACCCCCATGGTCTGGAGGATATTCATAGGTTATAAGTAGCGGACTATTCATAGGGCTTGTTACTTCCTACTTGTTGCTTGCTTAATCCACTCCCAATCCTCTCTCTTATACACGCGAAGCAATAATAATCCCACAAAATATACAAACCCAGCAATTGGAATAATAATCAAAAATGAATATTCGTCTCTTAGCCAATTAACAGCAATGCCCATAACCGCA
>CAYOXH010000058.1:0-5410 GCA_964407875.1 uncultured Gammaproteobacteria bacterium | reverse complement strand
TTAAAAGGGAGCCGCTCTACCAGCTGAGCTATAGGCGCACATTAGTATAAAACAAACATACGATACCAAATAAAAACAGTTTTGGCAAGTGTAAATAAGTTATTGCTTAAATATATTATATATTCTACAATCAAAATAGCTAATATGCTGAATATATAAGCCAAACAAAGGAGGAAATATCCTAATAATTTGGCTTATTTTTGTTTCTTTGACAATCCATCCGCCTAAAAGCGGACTCTAAATTCCTTACATCTAGTTTACTTCCACTCACTTCCACACGAAAGGATTTAATATGGCCAAACGCAGTACTGCACCAGCAAAACGCGCCGCCAAAAAACAGGTGCGACGCAAAAATCATCACAAGAAAATGAAAAAAATCAAGAAGCGGAGCAGAAAACGAGGCAGAGGAAAGTAAAAGGAGGAAGACCAAATGGCACCAAACGAGAAGCAGCGCAATCTGATGATGACTGGTAATCCCAGAACGCAACCACCAGAACTCATTCCCTACTTTGGGTACGACAACCTAATGCTCGGATCCATACTGCTTCAAGCTCCTGGAAAGTATGGGTATTCCAACCTACTTCTTGGGCGAGGTGGATGATACCACCTTTAGAGCGCGGAGTATGGTTATGATATCAATCGAATGCGTAGCCCGGCGCATTTCGACTGGATCGTATCTGCAGCGGAATCCGGACGCTGATGAAGGAGAAATCTTTGAGGAGTTGATATTGGAATTCTTCCTCAAAGACGATGACCGGCACGATCCTATCATGATAGCGCACATAGAAGACGGAAAATTCGACCTCTATGACGCACACCAGCCGCTCTGTGCCGGAGTAATCGATACCACCACTTTTCACGAAGTCCTATTCACGGATGATAACAAATGGTGTGGAGGCATCATTGAACAGATGCTGGACATAACCCGGCAAGTGTTCACCACACTTGAAGTGGCTTGGGCAACACTCAACGTGGCGCTGGTCGACCTGAAGATCGAATTCGGATTCGATATACCAGGAAAGCTCTATGTCGCTGACGTCATTGACAACGACTCATGGCGAATCTGGCCTGCTGGCGACAAGACCCAGATGAAAGACAAGCAGGTCTATCGCGATGCAAAGGAGAGGGACTCAAAACAACTGGGCGCAATCAAAAAGAACTACGCCTGGGTCGCAGAACAGACCAATGGATTCGTGGCCTAACAAGGAGGGAAGGCCAAACAAGGAGGGAAAGAGGGTGCATTGTTACAACACAGCAAGTGCCCTCTTTTCTTATACTTTGATTATGATACACTTAATCAACTATGAAAATTACTATAGAAAATCCGAATACACATTCAAGAACCCTTCTTAGGCGCGCTGGATATGCTATTCACCAGAATCGTGAAGGAGAAGTTTCGTATGTCCGCAGAATACAAGGATTTGATTATCCTAGGTTTCATATATATGTAAACAAAGAAGAACCAGGAAAACTAATCGAAATAACTTTACATTTAGACGAAAAAAAACCTTCGTATGAAGGCAATACAGCACATTCTGGGCAATATGATGGGTCTATCGTAGAAGAGGAATATAAAAGGATAGTTGCCGCTATATAACCACGTCATTCTGAACAAGAGAGAGCGTACTCGCGACCGAAGCGAAGAATCCCGTCAAAGACGCTGGAGCGTGTTCACGGGATCCTTCACTTCACCAACGATTACGTTGGTTCGTTCAGGATGACGGTTATCAACTGTGCATGTTCTGTGCATAGTCCGTGAATTCCCATTACACGACAAACACGTTAAAATATAATTACCATGCAAGAAACAACATCAAACTATCAACAACAAAACCAAGCACCTCAATCAGTTACAGACATATCTAAACTGCCGCCCCAGAATTTAGAGGCCGAGCAATCTGTGCTTGGTTCGCTTTTGTTGGACCAAAACTCTATGATAAAAATTGGCGATATTATTTTGCCAGAGGACTTTTATAAAGATATACATCAAGTTATTTTCCAGGCAATGCTGGATTTATCAGATAAGCGCGAGCCAATTGACTTGCTTTCGCTTTCGAACGTATTAGAAGAACAAGGAAAACTAGAACTTATTGGTGGAAACACATATCTTGCGGATCTAACAAACATAGTTCCAACAGCCGCGAATATTGTGCATTACACGCAAATCGTGAGAAAGAAGTCAATCTTGCGTAATTTGCTATATGCCTCCCATGAAATTACACAATTAGGATATGAAGAATCAGATGATGTTGACGCAGTTCTGGACCAAGCTGAGCAAAAATTGTTTAATATCTCGCAGCGCTCTATGCGAGAGCAATTCACAAGCGTTAAATCTGTTTTAACAGATACGTTTGAGCGTATTGAAAAACTGCATCAAGGTGATGGCAAATTTAGGGGGCTTCCCACTGGGTATGCGGATTTGGATAATTTGCTTTCTGGATTGCAGGCATCTGACCTTGTTATTGTTGCAGCCAGGCCTTCTGTGGGAAAAACCTCCATAGCTTTGGATATAGTGCGCCACTTGGCGGTTAATGAGAAAAAATCAGTAGGAGTATTTAGTTTAGAAATGTCAAAAGAGCAATTAGTTGACCGCCTGCTATGCGCGCAAGCCGGGGTTGACCTATGGCGCATGAGAACAGGCAAACTCTCCCAATCACCAGAACATGATGATTTCCCGCGTATTGGGCATGCTATGGGAGAACTTTCTGAAGCAAAAATATTTATTGATGACACTGCCACTGTAAATATTATGGAAATCAGGACAAAAGCGCGCAGATTACACCAAGAACATGGGCTTGACTGCTTGGTGGTTGATTATCTTCAACTAATGGAAGGAAGAGGCAGAAACAGCGATAACCGCGTGCAAGAAGTTGCGGAAATCTCACGCTCACTTAAAGCAATCGCCCGCGAGCTTAATATTCCTGTTCTTGCTGTTTCCCAACTTTCTCGCGCTGTAGAAATGAACAAACCTGCTATTCCGCGGCTTTCTCATCTGCGGGAATCTGGCTCTATTGAGCAAGATGCTGATGTTGTGCTCTTAATGTACAGAAAGGCCTCTGATAGAAGCTATCGCCTAGATGAACTTACTGAAGAAGAAAAGCACTTAACAGAAATTCATATTGCAAAACACAGAAACGGGCCAACTGGAATGATAAAGCTATTCTTTAATGAAAATCTGGTAAGTTTCCAAAATCTTGCAAAGCAAAAACAAACTAGCAATATACCTCCCCCACCAGAATCACGGGAACCGTCGCCACCAGAATCACAAGCACCCCCAATTGACCCAGAAGAGATATAAAAAACATGTGACATTTGACAATTGATATGTGACAAACTAATATATAAAATATTATAAAAGTCACCTGTCAAATGTTAATTGTCAATTGTTAAAAAATATGTTCAATAAGCTAAAACAATTTAAAGATTTACGCTCACAAGCAAAAACTCTGCAAAATGCTCTTAAAGAGGAGAAAGTTGAACTAGAAAAAAACGGCGTAAAAGTTGTAATGGATGGCAATCAAGAGATTGTATTTTATAGTATCACTGATTCAGAGCTTTTGTCACAAGATCGTAAAGAAGAGCTTGAAAAACGCTTAAAAGAAACAACTAACACAGCAATAGAAAAAACAAAACGCGTAATGGCGAAGAAAATGCAATCAATGGGAGGGTTAGATCAATTTGGACTTGGTAAATAACACAAACACTCCCCATCCTGTACTCAGGAGGGGGCCGGGGGGTGGTTACGTTGATTCCGCAATGGCACGCTACCACCCCCTAACCCCCTCCTTAGTAAAGGAGGGGGAACATTAAGATATGTCATCCCTTCCCCCCTCTATTCAAAACTTAGTGGATCACTTCACCACTTTACCCGGCATAGGGCCAAAGACCGCTGAAAAGCTGGTGTTTTTTTTATTGCGCCGCGCTTCAAAAGATTTACATGATTTTGGAGCAGCGCTTTCGCACTTAGCTGACAATGTAAAACTCTGTTCTCAATGCCAAAACTTTACTGACGAAGATCCATGTACCATATGCTCAAATCCCAGGCGTGACCAAACAACTATATGTGTTGTTGCAGACCCTTTAGACCTTTTGGCGCTTGAGAACACGCATAACTTTCGCGGAGTGTACCATGTTCTTGGGCATAATATTAATCCCCTAGAAGGAATTACTCCGAATGATATTCGTATTCGCGAACTTGAGCAAAGAATCCAAAATGCTAATCCCAAGATTGAAGAAATTATTCTTGGTCTTGATGCTAATACAGAGGGCGAAACAACTGCCCTCTACCTTGCGCGATTACTAAAAAAATACCCCATCTCAATTACCAGAATTGGCAAGGGCTTGCCAATGGGCAGTGATATGGAGTACGCGGATTCTGTGACCCTCTCAAACGCATTGGAAGGAAGGCGTGAAATTTAAAAAATAGTAAGGGCACAAGATTTTGTGCCCCTACTATTTTTTTAAACGGTAATTTTTTCTATCTTCACTTCTGTATATGGCTGTCTGTGGCCATATTTTTTTCTGTAACGAATCTTGCGCTTATACTTAATAACATCAATCTTTTTTGCTCTGCCTTGATCTAAAACCTTGGCAGTAACTTTTGCGCCTTCTAAGTGAGGAGTGCCGATTTTTACATCGTCAGCGAATTTATCAGAAACCAAAAGCACCTCGTTGAAGTCAATAATAGAATTATCTCGGCCAGAGGCCGACCAGCCTTTGGCTGGCTTTTCTACATCAAGTTTTTCAACTTTTAGGGTATCACCCTCTTTAACTTTATACTGTTTTCCGCCTGTTTTTATTACTGCAATCATATTATTTCATTAAATATAACAAGATATAGTATAGCCCTAACAATAAATTATGTCAATAAAAAAGCGGCCAAATCCTCCTTTCTGGCCGCTGAAGATCGAATTGGTTGCTATTGTTGCCTAGCAACTTAAATCGGGTATTTCCCGTTCATGCATGCATAGCAGTAATCGTCAGGATTTGGGACCAAACTGCGCAAACCCTCCATTGGCATAAACTCCAAGCTGTCCAGGCCAGATCGCTGCCTGATTTCTTCCACACTCCATTTTGAAGCTGCAAGCTCTTCGGGTATGGGTGTATCTATTCCATATATGCATGGATGTGTAATGGGAGGCGATGAAACTCGTCCATGCACCTCAACTGCTCCGGCCCGACGCACCAGCCGATTTACCCCAGGTAACGTGGTAAGCCGAACAATTGAATCCTCAACAAGTGTAACAGCTTTACCGAGGAGTAGTTTGCAAACTGGAGCGAACTTACGCGCAACGCTTGCCTCGCGAATCTTCTGAAGCGCCTCAACGAATGTCCGTCCTACATAGTGGCTCCGCAGGAGCCCACGCACTGCTGAGTCACCACTCCCCTGCTCTTGCGCAAAGCCATCACC
>CAYOXH010000057.1:0-5454 GCA_964407875.1 uncultured Gammaproteobacteria bacterium | reverse complement strand
AAATTTATATCATTTTTATTTATTATATTTAGGTTAAAAAATAAACAATGCTGGGTCGGGAAATAGCGCCATTTATTAAACCATTTTGGATGCCACTGCGCGCCAAAAAATGCAAGATTATTATTTTTCATATGCTTAATAACTCTGTCTATCCAATTATGTTGAGTACAATAAAAGTCGCCATCCAAAGATAGCGCAAAGGGCGTATTAATATGTTTTACTATTTTATTTAACGCAAGCGAGTGGTGGTAGCTCCCTGCAATTTCTTCGATATACTTTGTTGGTCGCTCTACGCCGTCTATAATTGAATAGGTTGCTGTTTTTTTGATTTCGTCTCCACCGGATCTGGTATTATCAGCTACTATCCATTTCCAGTTTTTTTTTGGGTTAAGCTTGTTTGTTGCTTTCCAGTTGAAATCTAACAATTGCTTGCTTTCTTGTGAGTGGAATGCAGAAAAAATAGTCAGCTCTGAATTTGTCATATTAAAAATTGTCTGATTCTTTTGTCTTAAGCCATTCTTTAAATGTTTGGGCTTGGTTATCTCGCTCTGATACAATTGGGTTTGTAGTTGGCCATTTGATCCCTATGTCTGAATCATTCCAAAGAATGTTTGATTCTCCTTTGGGATTATAATATGCACTATATTTATATTGCACATCAGTATTTTCTGATAGCGCGCAAAATCCAGTAGCAAATCCAGGAGGCGCGTATAATTGCAATTTATTCTGTTGCGAAATTTCTACACCTATCCAACCCCCAAGTGTTTTTGATTTTTTTCTAATGTCTACGGCAACAGCATACACACTTCCATTGGGCACGCGCAGAATTTTACCCAGCATTGGCTCCCATTGAAAATGCAGCCCTCGAACAACATCTTTTTTAGAATGGGATTGGTTGTCCTGTACATAGTTAGAAATAAAACCAGCCTGCTCAAATTCGCTTTTACGGTACAACTCCATAAAAAAGCCTCGTTCATCTTCGTGTATTTCTGGGGTAATTATTACTAGATCCTTTAGTTTTGTTTGTTCTATGTTCATATTTTTAATACCATTGTGCTTTTGATTGTTTTTGATAATGATGTAAATATTCGTTTTTAGATTTTAACCTGCGCCACCAATCCTGATTATTGCTATACCATGATACTACATCTTTGATGGTGGTTTCAAAATCATTGTTCCGTTTCCATGATAACTCGTTTTGTAATTTTGTAGAATCAGGAGCATATCTCAAATCAGCTGCAGGCCTATCGCTTGTGTGCTCTTTGAATTGCGCGATGTTTAAATTAAAAAGTTCAGCAATAAGAGTTAGTACTTGTAAGTTGGTTCTTTCGTCTTCAGAAATATTGTAAATATTTTGATTTTTCCCTTTGTGGATAATGGTATCAACAGCGCTGCAAAAATCCTCCACAAACAGCCAGCTTCTTACATGTTCGCCTGTTCCATGAATAGGTATTTTTTTACCTTCTATGATATTGGTAATTGTAAGCGGTATGAATTTTTCTGGATACTGATATGGCCCAAAGTTATTAGAACTTCTAATTATGATAAATGGAATGTCATATACCTTGCCATATGATTGCACAAGCATGTCTGCGCTTGCCTTGGAGGCGGCATATGGGTTAGATGGCAAGAGTGGTGCTGACTCATCAACCATTCCATTAGGAATATCTCCATATATTTCATCTGTAGAAATATGCACAAAACGAGGTATGGAATGCTTGCGCACGAGCTCGAGCAATGATTGGGTACCTTTTATATTTGTCTGTACAAAGTCGCTAACATTATAATATGAGCGGTCAACATGAGATTCAGCTGCAAAATGTATAATCATTTCAAAGTTATGTTCTTTGTGCAGATTTTCTAATAACTCTAAATTACAAATATCTCCTTTAATAAAGTGATATCTTTTTTTTTAGTTCTTTTTTACTTTCCAAATCCTCTAAATCCATTAAGTTTTCAGGATTTCCAGCGTATGTTAATAGATCAAGATTAAATATTTTGTAATTAGGATATGTATTATAAACATGTCGAATAAAATTCGACCCCATAAATCCACTTCCTCCAGTTACTAAAATATTTTTTGTCGGTGTTTCCATGTTCGTAATTTACTCCCTAAACGTCTTTTTAAAAATTTTAATGTTGTAGTGCTTATCATTCATAAAATCAAAATCAGTGTCAATGTGTTTACCTAATTCATGTAGAATTGTGTTTATATTTCCTGTGAACGGCATATTAAGCATTGTTTTGGCTCTAGTATTAGAGACCTTGTAGTTACGCATATCTGGAATGTTTTTTGTTTCTATTGCAATATCTTTTTTAAATGATTCTTTAAAAAAGTTTTTTACTTCGCTAGCTGCTTGGCCAATAGTTACATTTTCAGAAGAAAGATTAATGACGCTACTTTCAGTATCATTGCGTTCTATAATACTTTTGTACGCCTCAAGAAGGTCTGTCATCGCAAGTAATGGGCGCCATATAACTGGATTATTAACAGTTATCTTTCCTTCTGTCATAGCTTTCATATACATAGTATTAACCAGTAAATCAAACCGCATTCTTGTGCTGTACCCAGAAAGCGTTCCTTGCCTGAGGCAGATAACAGAAAAAGAGGAGTCAGCTAATCTCATTACTCCAAATTCTCCTTGTAATTTTGATATTCCATATGGATAGTTACTTATTGTGGGGGATTCTTCGTCCAGCTCTTGATTTTGGGTATATCCATATACCGAGCATGTCCCAGCATAGATAAATTTTTTTACTCCAGCTCGTTTTGAAATGTACGCAAGGTATGAGGGCGCAGAAGCATTAGCAATAAAATTCATTGAGGGCGCATATTCTGCCATTGGGTCATTTGAAAGGCCTGCCAAGAATATAACAATGTCATACCCTTGTACGTCATTATCAGTAATATCAAAGACATCTTTTTGTATTACAGGAATATTACTTGGTAAGTTGTTTCCAAACCACAAAAGATCCAAAACAGTGACATCATGCCCAAGTTCCGCTAAAAACGGAACAAGTCGAGATCCAATATATCCAGCCCCACCAGCGATTAACATTTTCATGTTGCCAGTAATTACTTATAGTTGCTCAAAAAAATCCTTAAGTGTTTGTTTTAGGTATGCAAGATGCTGTGTAGTCATCCCATGATGGCACCCTATTAAGAAGCCGTTTTTCATAACATGGTTAGTAATAGGATACCCTGATTTCCTTTTTTTACATTTTATATTTTTAAATCCTGGCTGTTTTATTATTGTGCCAGTGAAAATTGGCCTTGTTTGTATGTTGTGTTCTTCAAGGAATTTTGTAATCTCAAGACGGGTAAATGGGGCATTCTTTTTGATGGTTAATGGAACAGAAAGCCAGTTTGTATTAACCCTTTTATCCTGTTTTGGAAGAATTAAGAAATTTTCATAAAGCTTGAGGAACTGGACAATATTTGAAAAGTTCTTTTTTCTTCTGTTTGCAAATTCTTTAAGTCGCTTTAGCTGTTCTAGTCCAAATGCTCCAGATAACTCTGTGGATTGGAAATTGTACCCTAGCATGCTAAAAATAAATTTGGCATCGTAAGTTTGCCCATCAATGACTCCTTTAAAGCGTTTTTTAAGGTCTTCGGATTTTTCATGTACTCCAAATAATGTTGATTCTCTTCCCCAGCTTCCTAAAATAAGAGCGCGTTTCCCAAGTTCAGAATCCTTAAAGCATACCATTCCTCCTGCGCCCGCTGTGGTGGTAATATGAGATGCGTAAAAACTTGTTGTAGAAATATCAGAATAATACCCAGTTGGTTTTCCTTTAAATTTAGCGCCCAAGGTATCGCATGAATCTTCTATAAAATATAATTTGTGTTTTTTTGCTATCCGTCTTAAACGTTCCATATCTGGAATATTACCTATTAACGAAGGAATCATAAGCGCCTTTGTTTTTTTTGTAATCATTTGCTCAACTTGATCATGATTTATAATGTATGTTCCTGGGTCCACATCAACAAACACCGGGATAAGCCCCTTTTGCACAAGTGGCGCAACAGTCGTAGCAAAGGTCAGCATTGGGGTAATTACTTCAGAGCCCTTTGGTAGGTTTAGGGATTCAATTGCCAAAAGATTTGCAGAAGAACCAGAGTTAACCATTACCCCGAATTTTTTTCCAAACAAAGCTGCAATTTTGCGTTCAAATTCTTTTACCTTATCACCTGGAACTATTTTTGATGGATTTGCAAGCACTTTTAAAACAGCATTTATTTCTGATTTTCCATAGACAGTTTGGGCATATGAAACACGTATTTTTTGTGATTTTTTCATAGTATTTATTGTTTTTTAGATATAATAACAGCCCTAACAATACCATATATTGCTCGGAATTGGCAAGGCACTAAATAAGTGAATCAATGGTCTTTTTTAAGCCAGAATCAAGTGTGTGCTTTGGCCTCCATAAAAAGCTCGAAAATGTCTTTCCCATGTCTGCCTGCCACATATCACTATCATATGAAACACTTGGAAACGCGTTCCATTTAATTTTGCTTTTTGAGTTTGTGAGTTTAACTATTTGGTCAACTATCTGTTTTAAGGTCTTTTTAGAACCACTTCCACAATTAAAGATTTCACCAGAATATTTTTTTGCTTTTTTAGATGCTTCTATATACAGGTCCGCGATATCTTCTGCATACACAAAGTCACGAACAGTGGATGGCTTTGTCATGAGAATATCATCTCCGTTTAACGCATTTGAGATAACATTATAAATTAATCTACCAACTTGAATATTTGGGCCATATGGAGTGAATATCCTGAATATAACAATCGGTTTATCTTCTTGTTTGGCAACTGACTGAGCATAAAGCGTGCTAGCGAGTTTTGTAATACTATAAAGCTCCGGAGGTTCGCATATTTCGTTTTCTTTCATTGGTTTGTTTTTAAAACCATATTCCAAAAAACTTCCAGAATGTATAAAAGAATCATACTTAACATCTTTAAGCGCGTCTAATATGTTTACTATTGATCCGAGGTTTCCTTCTATTACCTCGGAGCTTTCAGCAGTTACTCCGCTCATAATCCCAGAATGCGCAAGATGAAAAACATGATTTGGTTTTATTTTATTTACTGTTTTTTTAAGTTTGTTCTTGTTGGAAAGATCGCAGATATGTAATGTTACTTTTTGGGCCACTTCTAAAATGTTTGACAAATTAGAATTCGAGCGAACTAATATATGCACATAATATTTTTTTTGTACAAGTTTTTTAACAAGATGCGAGCCAATAAACCCTGTTCCTCCTGTAACCAGAACAGTATTTTTAGTTTTTTTCATAGATTAATATAAATTAATTGCAAAACTTTTTAAAGCTTTAAATATAACTTCTTTTTTTTCTTCCTTATCTACATGATACTGAATTGTACATCTAATATGGAATCAAAATGGATTTTTATTAAACATACATTCTTAAAACGCATATGAAAT
>CAYOXH010000056.1:0-5457 GCA_964407875.1 uncultured Gammaproteobacteria bacterium | reverse complement strand
AAACCTTGTCCGCTAAAAGCACTATCACCATATTGGTCATATTGTTTTCTTTTTTCTTCATTACCAAGAATCTGGTAAGCTTCGTTTATTTCTTTAAACTTGGATTCGTCACCATTTTCTTTGTCTGGGTGGTGTTTATGCGCTTCTTTACGAAAGGCCTTTTTTACCTCATCTTGAGTTGCGGACTTTTCTACACCCAATACTTTGTAATAATCTTTAGACATTTATTTACGCTCCTCAAATCCAATTCCTGTATTTGTCTGCGGAGCATCAGCTACTTTTATTTCACCGAACTGCTCTTCGTACTTTTTAATATTATCAGCTAAAGCAGATACAATGCGCTTCATGTGGCCTGGGCTGGTAAGGACTTTGCTAGCGACGCGCCCCGATTGGCCAGCCACATTCATGTACACCATCATAAACTCTTCCTGTGTATGGTTCACCTGCATCATATTCGCATATTCCGCACCAGGAATATTATCCGCGATTTGAATTTGCTTTTGCCCGGTCTGGGGCGCTTGTCCGCCTTGGGCGGGATTTGGTTGTTGTTGATTATTTTGCATAAAATAATTATTAATTATCTCACTCCCCCTCTTGTACTCAGGAGGGGGAGTGTTTCGTGTTGTGATTATTTATTTTTAACTTCTTCGTACTCCCCCTCAACTGGGGCTTTATCCGCAGGGTTTGCGTCCGCCGAATCAGCTTGCTGAGCAGGATTACCGTCTTGCGGTGCACTCTCACCACCTCCCGGCCTCTCGGCCTCACCACTCTGCTTGGACATCACTTCGCCTATTTTTTGCATCTCTTTACTAAGTTCCTCACTAGCTTTTGTAATCGCATCCTTATCATCACCATCTTTTAACTGTTTTAAAGCATCAATCTTCTCTTGAATAGGTTTCTTAATATCATCACCAATCTTATCCCCCGCATCAGCCATTGCCTTTTCCGCAGTATAAACCAAGGAATCAGCTAAGTTCCTCGCTTCAATGGTTTCTTTCTTCTTCTTATCCTCATCAGCATGCGCGGTAGCGTCCGCTTTCATCTTTTCTACATCTTCCTCACTTAATCCTGTAGAAGCAGTAATAGTGATTTTCTGCTCCTTGTTAGTTGCCTTATCAACAGCTTTTACGTTTAAGATGCCGTTTGCATCAATATCAAAGCTAACTTCCACCTGCGGAACACCGCGAGGAGCTGGAGGTACGCCATCTAAGATGAATCTGCCAAGTGTTTTGTTGTCAGCTGCAAACTCGCGTTCACCTTGCAGAACATGAATTTCTACAGATGTTTGATTGTCCGCTGCAGTTGAGAATATTTGGGATTTAGATGTTGGGATAGTAGTGTTGCGCTCAATCAATGGAGTTCTAACTCCGCCTAAAGTTTCTAGCCCCAAAGTTAATGGAGTAACATCAAGCAATAACACATCCTTGACGTCTCCCTGAAGAACACCAGCTTGAACCGCAGCACCTAATGCAACTACTTCATCTGGGTTAACACCTAAGTGAGGTTCCTTACCAAAGTATTCTTTAACTTTAGCTTGGATAAGCGGCATTCTGGTTTGTCCACCAACAAGGATTACTTCGTTGATGTCGGTATTAGTCCATCCAGCATCTTTCATTGCTTTTTCTACTGGCTCAAAAGTTTTAGTTACGATGTCGCCTACTAATTCCTCTAGCTTTGCTCGAGTGATCTTCATTTGCAAATGCTTTGGCCCTGAATCATCAGACATAATATATGGCTGGTTGATTTCTGTTTCATTTGCAACTGAAAGCTCGTGCTTTGCTTTTTCTGCAGCTTCTTTTACTCTTTGCAATGCCATTGGATCTTTTGCCAAATCAACTCCAGATTCAGAAGCAAACTCTTTTACAATGTAATCGCTGATTACTGAATCAAAATCATCTCCACCCAAGTGAGTATCTCCATTTGTTGCTTTAACTTCTACAGTATCTTCAGAAACTTCCAAAAGTGAAATATCAAATGTTCCACCACCAAGATCGTACACTGCGATCTTTTCATCTTTCTTTTTATCAAACCCATAAGCTAGGGCTGCTGCAGTTGGTTCGTTGATTATTCTTTTGACATCTAAGCCAGCGATTTTACCAGCATCTTTAGTTGCCTGCCGCTCTGCATCATCAAAATACGCAGGAACTGTGATAACTGCTTCTGTGATTTTTTCCCCAAGCTTTGCCTCTGCATCTGCTTTCATCTTTTGCAAAACCATTGCGCTGATTTCTTGCGGAGTATGTTCTTTTCCTGCAAGAACCACTTTTACGCCGTCGCCAGCTTGCGTGATTTTGAAAGCAGATGTTTTAACTGCTTCTGTTACTTCTGCATCACTAAACCTACGCCCGATTAAGCGCTTAATAGAATACAAAGTATTCTCTGGATTAGTAACTGCTTGGCGTTTGGCAGTCTGCCCAACCAAGCGTTCACCGCTTTTCATTGCCACAACTGATGGTGTGGTGCGGTTTCCTTCTGCATTTTCGAGGATTTTAGGTTCTCCTCCTTCGATTATTGCCATGGCACTGTTTGTTGTACCAAGGTCAATTCCTAGTATTTTTGACATATTTTTATAGTTAATTGCTTATATATAATATTATTTACTAACCACGACTTTTGCGTGTCTGATTATTGATTCATCAAACCTGTATCCTGTTTGCAACTCCTCTATCACCATTCCCTCCTCTTGGCTAGATTCCTTTTGCGTTACTGCCTCATGCAAATTAGGATCAAATTCCGTTCCAACTGTTTTTATTCGCTTTACACCTAAATTTTTTAAAATATCATCAAACTGCTTTTTAATATGATAAAACCCTTGCACCCATTCTTCGCTTTGACTCTCCTTTGGAATATGGTTAAGAGCTAAATCAAAATGGTCTATAATAGGCAATAATGGCTCAATAAATCCCACGGCACTAATCTCACCAATTCTTTGGATCTTTTCTTCGTGTTCTTTTTTAAGGTTTTGATAATCAGCTTGAGCCCGCTTCCATCCTTCAAGATTTTCTTGAACTTTAGCTTCCAACTCTTTAAATTTTTTTTCTGTCTTCATGTTTAAACACTTAATAAATATTTAATATATTTTACTAGCCCCACATTCTGGCTATAGTTCATTCGCATTGGCCCTAAGATTCCAATCACTACTCCATCTTCTAAAACTGATAAAACCACACCGCACTCTTGGCCAAAAGGATTATCACTTCCAATTAATACGCTAACTTCATCATCAATTTGCTTTGTGATTCCTGTCATTACTTCATCTAACTGTTCAATCATTTCTGACATATGTACTACCACATCTTGATTTTCAAACTCTGGATGTGAGAATAAGTTTGATAAACCAGTATGATACACTTCGTTCGGAGAAAAAGATATAACCACAGCTCCTCCTGAAAGTTCTGCTATTTTTTTAGCTACTGTTTTAACCTTTTCATCTGATTCTACAACAGAAGTATGAACTTTATCTAAAGCTTTTTGATCTTTATCAGAAATATCTTTTTTGTGTAAATTTTTAAGATAATAGCGATATCCTTTTTCCGTAGGAACTCTGCCCGCGGATGTATGTTTATGCGTAATATATCCATCTTTTTCTAGTTCTTGCATCCAATTGCGTATAGTTGGTCCAGAAACGTCTTTCATGTATTTATCAGCAATGAAAGCCGAGCCAACTGCTTGAGCTGTCTTTATATATGCGTCTATAATATAGGTCAAAAGCTTTTGTTTACGTGAATCCATAGTATTCTAGAGTATATAGTAACTATTATCACTCGTCAAGTGAGAGTGATAATTATAGTATATCACCTTTATTTACTTGTCAATAAAATACAATATATAAAAGCAAAAACCCCGTGAATCTCTTTTTTAAGAGACCACAGGGCTTTTCACGGGTATCCCTTCCCCTCATTTTGTATCACCTGCTTTCTTGATTTGTGAACCTAGCCCGCCCATAGGTTCCACTAATCTCTTTAGTGAATTCCCGGCTGTTTCTAAAACTTGTGGATCTAGGTCTTGGCCGGAAGAAGCTGCCTCAACTAATTGGCTTGCTATGCCGTCAATCGGCTCCACAAGATCTTCAAGCAACTCCCCTAGGGAATGTAAAACTTCGGGCTCTATAGTCGGCTTTGGTGTTTGAGCACCATTACTACTCAGATTGCCTTCGACTTCCTTCTCTTGGACCAACCCTTCGCCTATTGCAAAACGAATTAGTAGATCCAACAATTTTCCTCTTGGAGTTTGGCCGTTGCAAAACTCTTGTAAAGCTACGGTAACATCTCCACTGTGCCTTTCGAGCGCCTTTTCAAAATCACGTTGAGTAAAACGTAATTTTTTCCAGATGCTGTTCTTCTCGATGAGTCTCCATGTAGGAAACTGCCTAAAAATCACGATAACCTCCTGGTTTATTACTTGTTCCTATGCGCTTAACCGCAGTTCTATTCCGTGCAGTCGTTGAGCATATTGAACTATGCTTCTGGAAAAGCGGAGTATCCGCCTTTCTATTATGTCTGTACTCACTCGAGGTACAGCAGTTGCTGGAACCAGTTTTGTGCGTGCAGATTCTCGCAAGTGACGAAAATTCACCTCTAACTCAATCAACACACGCAGATTTATTGAAATATTCTCTTCCTCAAATGGGTCAGTAATAAACTCATACACATCGAGGTGCTCCAACAGCTCTTGCGCGCTTTTAATGCCGCGCCTAGCGCACAACACGGTGACTGGATTGCTGCACCACGCTTTAAGCCAAAGCGCCTCTATATCCTTATCTTTTGGGTTAACCAGCCGAAGCTGGACAATGGCGTCACGAGAGGTTGGTTCGCGATTGTCGATCCTCCCCCAAATACTCCAAACTGCTTTTGAGTTAGGCATCAAATCCACCTCCTTTCAGGTGAAATGAAGTTAGGTTGTAAAGTTGCGTTATTACCAATCCCCGCTTGCGCCGCCGCCGCCGCTAAATCCTCCGCCAAATCCGCCAAATCCACCGCCTTTGTCCCATCTTCTTCCAGGCCTGCCGCCCATCAAAAATATCAAAGGCCATGCCAAGGAATGATGATGACCTTTCATAAAAAACTTTTTGTATTTTGTTGAGACCAAATAGTCAAACGCCAATCCAAACAATACAAGTCCAGGAATATACCACCAGCCTCCACCGAAAATTAAAACAATAATTCCAATAACCAATCCAACAACTCCTCCGGCCCACCAAGATCTAGAACGAGCAAACACAGATCCTGCCCACATAAACCCAAAAATAAACACCCAAAAAAAGTCAGCTATGCCTCCCTCTTTGCGAGTTGAACCTGCAGTGGCGCCTCCATCTGGAATCATTTCTACTCCAATACCCGCAATCATGCCAATAACTGCAGCACGAACTCCTTCATCATAATCATTATTTCTAAAATATGGGGGCACAACTGTAGATACAATATGTTTTGATTCTATATCAGTTAAATCTCCTTCTAA
>CAYOXH010000055.1:0-5525 GCA_964407875.1 uncultured Gammaproteobacteria bacterium | reverse complement strand
CATGGTCATGACCAACGCGTAAATTGCGCTTGATTCAGTAACTGCCATAGCAACGAACATGCGCGTGAAGATGGTATTGCCAACTTCGGGGTTTCGGGCCATTGCCTCTAAAGCTCGGCCGCCTATATATCCTTGCCCAATAGCTGCGCCAATAGCGCCAATACCAATGGCTAGCCCAGCTCCAAGTAATCGTGCTGCTTCTACTTCCATAGTGTTATTTATTAATAATTATTAGTGATTAAATAGTGATTTTAGCGCGCCCCCATTTTCCCTTTTTCAACAACTGCCATTTGTATGTAAATCGTGGCTAATAGTGCGAAAACTGCTGGGTGAATGATTGAGGTTAATAGAATCAAGAACATAAATGGTAATGGCAGCAAATAGGGGAATATGAACAAGAATACAGCAATTAATACTTCTCCTGCAAATGCGTTTCCAAAAAACCTAAACGAAAGCGATACCAAGCGCGCGGCTTCTCCGATAAGATCAAACAAACCAAGAACAAAATTCATTGGGCTGGTAAAGTTAAAGAATTTTTTAAAGTAGGTTAAGGGTCCGCCAGTCATAATAGTAGTTGCTTGTATTACTATAAGGAAAAACATCGTTATAATCAATACCATGTTGTAATCTGTGGTTGCTGCCCGATACAAATGATGTCCATTATAGGTTAACGAGGTGATTCCAGGGACAAAAGTCAAAAGATTTCCTACGATAAATATCAAAAATACTGTTAAAGCAAATGGGTGTAAGCGGCTGGTTAGTTGCTTTTTTTGGGTCATGTCATGCATAAAATCATAGCTGCCAACCACAATTGTTTCAACCCAAAATTGCAATCCTTTAGGAACTTGCTTCATTCTTTTTGCGGTAATTGTAAACACCAATATCAAAAGTATGCTAATAGCAATAGCTACCCAAAACGTGTCTGTGACTGGGAATCCCGCTATATATCCTAAAATTCTTGGTGCTGGTGATATTTCCATATTCAATAGTTATGCTCTCCATCCATTTTTATTTTTGCCCATATCGTTTTTTTGCTTATCAGATTTAGTTGGTGTTGTTTTTTCCGCAAATGAGATGGCCATTTTTTTGGCTCTGGTTATTATTAATCCATTAGAAACAATAAAAGCTAAAATAAGTAAGACAGCTGGGATAATTTTGCTTGTATCATAAGTTTTATATAGCCACCATCCGCCTCCTCCAAGAACCAAAAGCGGGCCTAAAATATAGCCGCTAATGACTGCTGTGAGCATGAGGCCTTTTGCGATATTTGAAGTATCTGCTTTTGGTATTGTTTTTTGTTTTTTCTTATCACTGTATTTATCCATATGCAAGTATGTATTATAACAAATTATTATGTAGATTACAAAGGTATTTTTCCTTTTTATAGCGACTATGTCAACGCTATAGGCACCTTGATTTATTTTTTGATATGTGTATCAAATATTGTTTTTAGTAAAAAATAGACATAATAATTATGATATTTATCTGTGTTCTCGCATATAATTTGATGTATGATACAATAATGTCATGAAACTACAAAAAGACGCGCAAGATATCCTAAAAGACCTTAATCCAGAGCAAAAAAAGGCCGCAGAACATAAGTCAAGCCCTCTTTTAATTGTGGCTGGAGCAGGAACAGGTAAAACCACAGTAATCACACGCAGGATTGCGCATTTAGTCATGAATGAGGGCGTACAAGCAAATGAGATATTAGCTTTGACTTTTACCAATAAAGCTGCAGAAGAAATGGAAGAGCGTGTTGATCAGCTATTACCTTATGGATATGTTGATTTATGGGTTTCTACTTTCCATACGTTTGCGCAAAAGGTCTTAGAAGATCATGGAATGGATATTGGCATTTCGTCATCTGTAGAACTAATCGACGATACTGGGCAATGGCTTTTAATTCGTCAGAACTTAGATAAGTTTGATTTGGATTATTATCGGCCGCGGAATAATCCTGCGAAGTTTATAAAAACAATGTTAAAGCATTTTTCTCGTTTGAAAGACGAGGAGATTAGTCCGGAGCAGTATCTTGAATATGCGGAAGGTCTTAAGGCCTCTGGGGATGATATGGAGGGAAGTGGGGGGAAAAGTTTAAGGTTCAAGGTTCAAGGTTCAAAGAAGGGGGAGGAGAATTTGGATTTGGACGAGAAGCGACGTGTCATCGAGATTGCAACTGCTTACCATAGATATCAAGAATTGCTGCATGAGAATAATAAGATGGATTTTGGGGATCTTATCAATTACTGTTTAAAACTATTTCGTGAGAGGCCAAATGTTTTGGCTCATTATCAAAAGCAATTTAAGTATATTCTTGTTGATGAATTTCAGGATACTAACTGGGCGCAGTTTGATCTTGTCAAGATGCTTTCGTTGCCAGAGAACAACATCACAGTTGTAGCTGATGATGACCAGTCAATTTATCGTTTTCGTGGGGCATCAATGTCAAATGTTATACAGTTTTCAAAGGACTATAAAGACGCAGCTAAAGTGTCACTCGTACAGAATTATCGATCTGGACAGGAAATTTTGGATATTTCACATGATTTTATTCAATTAAATAATCCAAATCGATTGGAAGAAGGGGGAGGAGAAGGGAGTGAAAGGGAGGAGAAGGATCTACGTGAATCACGCTCTGACGTCAAAGACGCAGACCCTTCGACTTCGCTCCGCTCCGCTCAGGGTGACGTGGTTATAGACAAAAAACTCATATCAAACACTAAAGAAAAAGCCCATGTGGAGCATTTGCATTGCCAGAGTGCGTCTGACGAAGCTCGAATTGTCGCGGAAACAATTTTAGAGCTTAAGAAAAAGGATAAAGACGCTACTTGGAATGATTTTGCGATTCTTGTTCGCGCGAATTCACAAACAGACGCGTTTGAAGAGGCCTGCGCTTTATCTGGAATTCCACAGCAAAATTATTCAGCAGCTGGGCTTTACAAGACATCACTTGTAATGAATATTTTGTCATTCTTTCAAGTATTGAATGATTACTATCAATCACGCGACTTATTCCGATTGCTTAATCTTCCATTTTTAAAAATCGCAGCAGAAAATATCGTTAAAATGAATCATCATGCAGGAAGAAAGCGAATCCCATTATATGAGACAGTTCGCGCTCCGCAAATAGCTGGTGTTTCGTCAGATGTCTCTGTTAAGAACATTGAACGATTAAATGGATGGATCTCATTATATTCTGATAAAGCAAAGCAAGAAAAGCCATCTAAATTATTACTTGATTGGCTAAATGAGGGATATATGGAATATCTTAATAATTTAGAAGATGCCCAATCCCAAGAACAATTTAGATATTTAAAAATGTTTTATGACCATATTCGCGAGATAGAGGCCATTATTCCGGGTGCGCGTATTTTAGACATCGTAAATATTCTACAACAGGAAATTGATTCAGGTGATGCTGGGTCTTTGCCAGTTGATTTGGAAGCAGGCCCAGAAATGGTAAAAATTATGACAATGCACGCGGCAAAAGGCCTTGAGTTCAAGTATGTGTTTGTCACGAATTTAGTTGATAGAAGATTTCCAACTATCGAGCGCAAAGAGGCAATTCAAATTCCAGATGAACTTGTAAAAGAAGTATTGCCTGTTGGTGATACGCATATCGAGGAAGAGCGTCGTTTGTTCTATGTTGCAATGACACGTGCAAAACAAGGGCTCTTTTTTACATCCGCGGAAAATTACGGAGGAGTACAAAAAAAGAAGGTCTCTCGTTTTTTGAACGAGCTAGAAGAGGTTCATAAGGATTTTAAGATAAGTAAGGATGTTTTAGGTACAGATGCAAGGAGCATGATGACGCAAACGCAATCTCAAATTATAAAAGAATATCAACTATATATTCCAAAACGGTTTTCATATACACAGTTAAAGATATTTGATGAATGCCCTTTTTCGTATAAGATGCAATTTTTACTAAAAGTTCCTTTGCCAGGAAAGTTTGTATTTAGTTATGGAACAACTATTCACTCAACTTTGCAGCAGTTTATGCAAATGGTTTCGCAAAAGCAAAGGTCAGAGCAGACATCTCTTTTTGGAGAAGTGACAGGTCGTCATCCTGAACAAGCGAGCCCGAGCTCTGCGAGGGAGAGCGCAGTGAAGGATCCCGTCGTCGTTGGCGTTCAAGTGAAATCCACGGGATCCTTCACTTCGCCCGCAGATTACGCGGGCTCCGTTCAGGATGACGTGGGGGTCAAACTTGACGAACTTTTAGAACTCTACGAAAAAAACTGGCTAGATGATTGGTATGATTCTGCTGAGCAAATGAATGAGTACAAAAAGAAAGGAAAACTTGCATTAAAAATTTTTTACGAAAATCTACAAAAAGGGCCAATACCAAATATAAAGGCATTAGAGCGTGGATTTAATATCAAAATAGGGGACAACACCATCACCGGAAAAATGGATAGGGTAGATGCAGTTGGTGATGGAGAAATTGAGATTGTGGATTACAAAACTGGAAATCCACCAAAGAATGACAAATTAACAGTTCCAGACAAGCGCCAGCTTCTCATCTATCAAATTGGAGCAGAAGAAGTGTTCAGAGAAAAAGTAAAAAATCTTACATACTATTATGTGGATAGTGCTGCGCCAATTGAGTTTTTAGGTACAGACGAAGAAAAGCAGGAAGTTAAATTATGGATTACAGAAACAATTGATGAAATTCATAAAAGCGATTTTATGCTGAACCCTAAGCAACACTTTTGTGATTATTGTGACTATTTTTTGGATTTGGGTTAGTTGTCAAAATAGGGCTATTTATAGTACAATAAAATGGTTATGAAGAATAAATCAGCTTTAGTAGGAATGATTATAACCACAGCAATTTTTGCGGTGCTTTTGTTTATGGGATTAACACAGATTGATCCGCGAACAGCGCAATGGACTGGGTTTGTAGCTATTACTATTGCTTTAATTTTATTTATTTGGGGCTTAATTGGAACCTTTTTGCTTGCGCATCGCTCATTTCGCAAGAAAGATAGGCCAGTTGCGGTTACCATGCGTCAGGCATCGTTTTTATCACTTGTAGTTGTCCTAGCTTTGTACTTGCAGAGGTTTGAACTTTTGACATGGTGGAATGTTCTTGTGCTGATTGCGTTAGTTGTTTTAATTGAGGTGTTTTTTATTGGGAAGGAAGAAGTTGGTGAGATATGAAGAAAAAGCTAGAACAAATTCGTAAAGATGCAATAAAGGCGCTTAAAGAAGCGTCTGATTCGACTACTCTTGAAAAACTAGAAAAGAAATATTTAGGCAGAAAAGCCGAACTTGCAAAATTATCTAAGGATATAAAAGATCTTGCCCAAAAAGAGCGTCCATTAGTCGGAAAATTAATAAATGATATAAAAAAAGATATTTCTGCAATCATTCAAGAGAAAAGGTCTGGAGCAGGAGCAGAGAAAAAGTCCGCCAAATTCGACCACACGCTTCCCGGGATCAATCCAAATGTCGGGCACTTACATCCCATCACTCAATTTTTAGAGAAAATTGAAGATATATTCATGAAAATGGGA
>CAYOXH010000054.1:0-5599 GCA_964407875.1 uncultured Gammaproteobacteria bacterium | reverse complement strand
GGAATTTATACGCTTAACAGACGCTTTTTGATCTGCCTTATGAGGATCATATGATGTGTAGTTCTTTTACCTCAACCCAATTCGAAATAGGTGACCCATGCCCAAACCGCCTAAAACGGTCCAGCTTAAACTGAACCAAGCTCAACTAGACCTGCTGTTGCTTGGAGGAAGTCCGCAAATTTTTAATAGCTGGCGAAAAAAAGCAGATCAGAATAGGCAGGCGGGGCGCAAATGGGTTCCGACGCTCATTAGTCTCCCTGGCGCCGTTCTTGTGAGGGCAAATCTCCAAGAAGCTGATCTGCGAGATGCAGACCTCAGAGAAGCCAGCCTCCAAGAGGCTGATCTCAATGGGGCCAATTTGGAAAATGCAAATATCCAAGATGCAAATTTCAAGGATTCTATTGGCGCCGAAAGTGCAACTTCGACCACCGTGTAAACACGGCAGACAACCCATCACCCACAACCCCTAAGCTGATTTTCTGGCTTAGGGATTTTTTATTTATAACATTCCCTCAAAAGGATATGTTACTTGAGGAATATCGTTTTTATTTTTTTATAAATAGTTCGAATCTCGTTAGGGGTCAAACAAAAATACCGCCAATCTAAGCGGTATTTTAGCTGGCGGGGCATCGTGGACGACGTTAGAACTAAGATATGCTTAAACAGGGGGGTATTCATTTCGCTCAATCTCTAGCTCTTGTTTATTTTTCATTGAAGCGACCCCTATCCATAGAGAGAATGCAGAAAAAGCAAGTGCTACCAGAATCGGCAGGGAGGAATTCCCAGACGTAGAACTGCGTCATCAATACGTGGATTCCGCAAACGCGCTGCTATTCACCCCTGCAGCACTTCATGGCGTGATTGCGTGCGGCAATGAGCATGGCGACATTCTCTCGGATGGCACAGCAGCAGCCCTGGGAAGCATGGGCATGATGTGCTCAAGCGCCATCAACCCGGATAACAATGCTGCTATGTTCGAAAGTGGGGCTGGCACAGCACCGACTTTGGCCAATCAAGACAAGGCCAATCCCATTGGAAGAATTCTGACTGCTGCCATGATGTTTGGGCCATATTGGCGCGGAAAAAGGCGCCAATGCCATTGAAGCAGCAGTCAATACAGCGCTGGAGCAAGGGTATCGGACTGCTGACATCGCGTCCAGCCGCGATGACGAAAAACTTGTCCTTGGCACAGCTGCCATGGGCGAGAAGATCCTTTCGTATCTGTAATTCACAAACACTCACAAAGGATGAGTGTGGGTGCCATGACCTCGCGGTTGTGGCACTTTTTTTATATAATAAAACAGTGGGCGCGCAAAGTGCACACCCACCATTACCCATAATCCAGCACAATTCTACTGAATTATGTCCGAAAGGATCAAAGTCAGCTTTTGGCCCATGTCAACGGCATAGGACTGGATTGCTGAAATATCCCAGTCAGCGACGCCAAAAAGGTCAGCGAGCCACTTAAGCACGTCTGGCAATACGTTTACCGCTCCAATGAAAATCCCAACCAAGAGCGCGGCATAAGCAATGGCAGCCAAGACGCTCAAGACAAGCGCCCCAAGCTTGAACCCAATCCATGCCCCAAGAGCAACTACAACGAATTTGATCACATCTCCAGAAAACCAGGAAAGAGGATCAAAGAATCCGTCTTGCGCGCGTTTTGCAGCTGCCACACCAAGCCCATGCTCATATTCCTCGCCATTAATGATGATGCGATTTCCACGATCATCATAATAACGAACAACAGGAACAAGCAAAAGCTTACGTTCGAGCACCATATGCATCCTGTCGCCATCTACTTCGATAACAGGATGCGGATACCCAGTGCCAGATGTGTCATACAGCACGCATACCCTGGTGTAGGAATCTGATTCTGTGGCAACATTGAACTCTAACTCTCTGCCAGGATTCAGGGCCATGTCCACGAGCTTCTCAAACTGCGGCACAACAAGTTCCTCGACTTCATTCTGCCTCCCGTTAAGGACGATATTATCATCCACTTGTTCAGGAGCTACTGGCGAATCCTCATCTGTGCACCCGACTGCGATTACGCACAGCACAGTACCCAGTAAAAAGCTGAATAAATTTTTCACTTCTACCTCCTTGAGTGAAAAAACATGAATAGCAAAAGTACCAATGAACTTCAAGTTTCGTCAAAATATAATACTATTAAATTTAATATCTGTCAAATCATACCTATTTTGTAACAAAAAACAGTGTATTACGTCAAATACTCTGTTATACTTAGTAAACCCTATGGAAAAAGTACGAATCCGCGACATTGTAAAAATTTTCTTTGAGCATGCAAAACCATATAAATGGATGCTATTCTTTATTATTGTTGGCATATTGCTCGCGGAGACAATAACTATTCTTGTGCCAGTATTTTACAAGAAATTTTTTGATACCTTGGCAACGGCAAGCGGCCAAACAGCAGAATATATACCAATACTCACTGGAATAATTGTGACTATTTTGATTTTGCACTCAAGTTCATGGGTGTTCCATAGATTATCAATTTTCATCCACAACTGGCTGCAACCAACTATAATGGCGAATTTAGAGCGCAAAGGTTTTGATTATTTGCTTGGGCACTCATCTAATTTTTTTGCGAATAATTTTACTGGCTCCTTGGTTCGAAAAGTAAGGCGGCTTTCCAGGGCATTTGAAGAGTTTTCTGATAACATTTTATGGGAACTATTCCCTTTGCTTATAATCATTACTGGTTCAATGATTGTAATTTCATTTAGAAGCATGGCAATTGTATTAATGACTGTCGCGTGGCTTATTGTATTTATTGTAACAAACTACATTGTTGCCAGATGGAAACTTAGGTATGACGAACAAAAAGCAGAAAAGGATTCAGAAGTTACTGGCGTATTAGCAGATGCGTTAACTAACCAAATTAATGTTAAATTATTTACCAACCAAGTATTTGAAAAAGGATTGTTCCACGCAATTACCGAACAATTTAGAAAATTAAGAACCTATTCTTGGAACCTTTCGGAAATAAATGATGCCCTGCAATATGGGTTAATGATTATTATTGAATTTGGAGTAATGTACTTGGCTATTGACTTATGGAGCCAAGGGAAATTTACTATTGGTGACTTTGCGTTATTACAAGGGTATCTTGTTTCCTTATTCATTCATGTACATGGCTTAGGCAGGGTTATAAGGCGCATGTATGAGGCATTTGCAGACGCAAAAGAAATGGTTGCAATTCTTAATACTCCACATGATATTGTTGATACAAAATCAGCAAAAGACCTGATTGTGGGTAAAGGAAAAATCGATTTTAAAAATATTACCTTTAGATACCGCAAAACTAGAGCAGTGTTTAAAAACTTTGGCCTGACTATTAAGCCAGGAGAAAAAGTTGCTTTTGTAGGGCCATCTGGATCTGGAAAAACAACTATCGTCCAGCTTCTTTTGAGGATGCATGATGTGCAAAAAGGTGTGGTTGAGATTGATGAGCAAAATATTTCAAAGGTAACGCAAAATAGTTTGCGAAAACATATTGCCCTAGTTCCGCAAGACCCTATTTTATTCCACAGAACACTCATGGAAAATATTCGGTATGGCCGTTTAGATGCTACTAATAAGGAGGTAAGAGAAGCCGCTAAAAAAGCGCATTGCGAGGAATTTGTTTCCAAGCTTCCAGAAAAGTACAATACCTATGTTGGCGAGCGAGGAATAAAGCTTTCTGGCGGAGAACGCCAGCGCATTGCTATTGCGCGCGCAATTCTTTCGGACGCGCCAATTTTGGTTCTTGATGAAGCAACTTCGAGCTTAGATAGTGAGTCAGAATCATATATTCAAGAGGCATTAACAGAACTTATGAAAAATAAAACAACCATTGTTATTGCGCACCGCCTATCTACGATTCTAAAAATGGACCGCATTATTGTTATGAAGCACGGTAAAATTGCAGATTCTGGAACGCACAAGCAACTAGCCCGCAAAAAAGGCCTATACAAAAACCTCTGGGAAATCCAGAGTAGTGGGTTTATTGCTTAGAAAATTTAATCTGATATAACCAATTATTCAGTTACGTAATTAATTACGTAATTCTTTATAGCTACTCATCCACTGCTCCCAGTCAATTTTTTGTTTACTTGTTGCGCGCTCTCCCCATGGTGGAACATAGGGGGTATTGTAATTAACATATGAACTAAAGGAAGTGTCATCTGATTCATACATTGACGCAACACGCATCTGAGATTCATTGATTTTAAAATTCTTTTTAAGATAATTCATTAAAACACGTATTGTTTTTCCTGTATCGATTTTATCATCCACAATAACTATGTTATCGCTCTTTTTTGGTTTTATAGAAATTGCATCCATGATAACTGGTTTTTGCTTGCGATATTTTTTTGCATAAGCGACAATGTCCTCATGTGAATCATCTGAATTAGTAAGTGGCCGCTGTATTCGTATTGTAGCCATTGGCACATCTAAAAACTTCGAAATAACATATGCCATATATAATCCGCCATTGGCAATTGCTAAAATATAATTTGGCTTAAAACTCGAATCCTTAATTTTCTTTGCCAGCTTAATAGATTCTTTTTCCATCTTTTTCATGCTAAACCTAGGCCAGTCCTTTCCTTCTGCTTCATTTATATCACTGCTAAAAACATGCTTATTTTTTTCCATGGTTATAATTTAATTTCATAATACATACAATACAATTATAATTACTTTTTGCCAACTAAAAAATACAATCATCGGTAATTTCCTGACAATAAAATATATCTATCTTATCTAACAGCTCTTGCTCGCCTAAAACCTACTGATCTTCGGCTTCTATTTCTGCGTGGATATCCTCCATTACTTCTGGGGCTGCGGCCCCTGTATCCTCTGGGGTTAGTTGTTTTGTTGTCTCCAAGATAAATTGCGCGCATAAGAGCATCGCTCTCTGCTTCAAGCTTTGGCAAAGCAAGAATAGGGATTGTTTTCTTTATAAGCCTTTCAATCTGTTTAATATTTCCTCTCTGATCAGCTGTTGCGAACGAAATCGCCTTGCCATCCAAGCCAGCTCTCCCGGTTCTGCCAATGCGATGGACATAATCTTCATTATTCTCTGGCATATCATAATTAATAACCAATGAAATACCTGTTACATCAATACCGCGCGCTGCAATATCAGTTGCAACTAATACGCGATACTTGCCTGATTTGAACCCAGCTAATGCCTCTTTGCGCTGCGCAAGAGACTTGTTTGAATGGATTTCAGCGGCTGTGTGTCCCATGGCCTGAACAAATCTATTTATCTTTTTTGCGCCATACTTGGTTCGCGAAAATACCAACACAGATCCATTGTTATCTTTGAGAATTTTTTCGAGCAAACGGACTTTTGCTTGTTTGTCTACAATAAATATTTCCTGCTTAACATTTTTGGCAGAAGTCCCTGCTGGAGAAACCTCAATCCGCAAAGGAATTTTCATAAACTGAGACGCAATTTGGGCAATGGCAGGAGGCATGGTTGCCGAAAACATCATTGTTTGGCGATTAGTAGGTGCCTGTTTAAGGATGCGCTTGATGTCTGGCAAAAATCCAATATCAAACATTCTATCTGCTTCATCTAAGA
>CAYOXH010000053.1:0-5703 GCA_964407875.1 uncultured Gammaproteobacteria bacterium | reverse complement strand
CTGTGTATAGCTTATGGATAAAAAAGTTGCTACACACTATAGATATCGAATACTGCCTTATGGTAGCGGATATTAATTGTTCCCAAGTCCTTTTTTTCTGTAATCGCGACAATATCAATACGAAAATCGTCAGTAGGATATTTGCTAAGGTAAGATAAAATCGCGCTTCTTAATCGTCTTTTCTTCTGTTTGTTCACAGATTCCTCAGGTAATCCACAGTTTTCACCCATGCGATATTTTACTTCTACAAACACTAATTGATCTTGATCCATTATAACCAAATCAAGCTCTCCTAACCTATCAGTAAAGTGTTTTTTTACTAATGGATAACCTTTTTTAGTTAAATACCATGCAGCAATCCTTTCGCCACGTTCTCCTTGTTGCTTATTATACATATAATCATGGAATGTAATTTCTTTTCCCTGCTTCTTGTTTTAATTCTTTTCTTCTGTTTGGGATGGTCTTTAGTTTATAAAAAGCAACATGCGCAAACCAAACTATGGCTATACCTAGCCAAACTAATAAAATTACAGGAGCGCTTATGTAAGTTGCGTTTACTTGTCTAAAAAGGACTAAGATGATTCCACTAATGCTTATTGACCATGCAAATGCTAAAAATTTTATTGCAACTTTTTTAGTAAAAATATCCTTCTTTTCTGCTAATTTTAGATTAAAGTATGCAAAAACCATGAGCCCAACAAGAATACCAATAAAATACCACACAAGATTTGTGGTAAATGGACCCAGATTCCACCGAAACAGGTAACTAGGAGATAATAAATTTAAAATCTCTTGCATGATTTCTACATTACACTGGCTTAAAAACAACTCCAAAGTGATATTTGCCAGCATTAATTTCCTTTACCGCAATTAGGCCTGCTTCTTGCGCTGTTTGCTTTATATTAGCCAAATCTAAACGTGTATCTTTGTGCGGGCCAATTGATGTGTCCCCTGGCTTCCAATCAACTAATACTACATTTCCATCTTGCTTAAGTGTGCGCTTTGCCTCTGCAAATACTGCTCGTTTATCCTGAATCTGGAACATAACATTTACTAAAAATACTTTATCAAGCACATTGTTTGGTATTTTTGCTGCTCCAATAATCTCTAAATCAGACCAAATAGTGGTTATATTAGCAATATTCTGAATAAGGGCTTCCTTTTTTACTTGCTCAAGCACTTCTTTTTGAATATCAACTGCATATACTTTGCCTTTTTCTCCGATCTTACGCGCTAATGCAAATGATATATATCCTGTGCCGCACCCTAAATCACCAACTTGCATTCCTGCTTGAATATCAACTTGGTTTAAAATATTTTCTGGATTAAGAAATTGGGTAGATTGATCGGGCATGCTCCTATTATACAATACTTTTCTTAAATTAAAAATTATTTTGTTTGACTGTATGTATAAAAATAAGTAATATTGACCTACCAAAAAATAAAAAATACGTAGTTTAGTGTCATTCCCACACCTTAGAAGGAGAGTACCATGTCACAGGGAGAAGTTTGGATTGTCCGAGACCCGCTTTTTGGTGATGGTGGTAAGGCAAAAATCGTCGACCACCTTACCAAAGACGAACGCATTGGCGCTGTTGTACGCTGGCAAGGAGGTGATAATGCAGGGCACACCATGGTTGTGAATGGTAAAAAGATCGCAGTGCATGCCATTCCCTCTGGTGTGGTGCGCGCTCAGGAGCGACCAATTATAAGCGTGATGGCACGCGGCATGGTCGCGAACCTTGCCCGTGCCTTTGCAGAGCTAGACGCGCTCGCAGAGCAAGGGATTGTGGTAACTCCGGAGAATTTTCTCATCTCCGAGGGGCTCTGGCTCACTCTTTCCTACCACATGGCGCTGGAGAAAGCGCGAGAAAGCGGCCCAGGCAAAAAGGACACCACCTGCAGGGCCATTAGCCAGACATACTCGAGTGCGCGCATGTACCAAGGTGTTAGGGCCGGGGATGTGCGGGATCTGGACGTGGTACGTGAACGCATCAAGCTGCCGCTTGAGTACCACAATGCGATTCTGCAGCAGGTATATGGCCAGGATCCAATTACCGAGGAAAAGGTTATGGTAGAAATCGAAGCGCATCGCGAGCGCTTACTGCCTTTCCTTGGCAACGAAATACTCGCGCTCAACCAGATGCTCGCTGAAGGCGTGATTGTGCTTTGCGAGGGAGCGCAATCCGGAATGTTGGACGTGGATCTCGGCATCTACCCCAACACCACTGCCTCAAACACCTGGCCTGGCTCTATCCAAAGCGGCTGCGGCATCAACCCATTGCTTATCACGCGCGACATAGCAGTGATAAAGGCCTACACAAGCCGTGTGGGCGCCGGACACCTTGTTGCGGAAATGGGGGAGGATATAGCAGGCCGCATTAGAGAAGTTGGCCAGGAATATGGCACCACAAGCGGGCGACCGCGGCGAATTGGCTGGACAGACCAACTCATTGGCAGATACTGCGCGCTCATCAGTAAGCCAACAGAACTCGCCATCACCAAAGTCGACGTGTTAACAGGCATAGACCCACTGATGGTCTGTTATGGCTATTGCGACAATGGTAATGAGGCGCCCATATTCCCCACCACAGTCTCAGGACTTGAGCGATGCAAACCAATGCTCAAACCTATGCGCGGCTGGGGAGATGACATTGTCGGCATCACAAACTGGAAGGATCTGCCAGATAACGCCAGAAACTACCTTTTCGAGGTCGCAATACCCTACAACGCGCCCATATCAATGGTTGGCACTGGGCCAAGACGCGACCAGATCATTGTCTCTTAAAAAGAAACAAGGAGGGAACTCGAACGCAAAAAAAACAGGACAAACCAGCGGTTTGTCCTGTTTTCCTTTTTTACTAAAATACTTAGTTTGCCTACCTCACGCGCATAATATTGGCCTGGTCCTCGAAACCCATATCCTCAAAAGCTAAAGAAGCTATACGCGCAATCTCTGCTTCTGCCTCTTTTTGTATTGGGCCCAAAAGATCTTTCTTATTATCAGCTTCATATGGACGCATTCCGGGCTTCATTTGAGAAAAATGCGCTAATGCGTCTCCGCCTTGTGCTGTAAAAAAATCAGAAGTATTGTTCCAGTCTGGGCTCGTGCCTTCTGTTAAAAAACTATCAGCTCTTTGGTTAAGCGCGTCCTGAAAATCATCTTTTGTTTTTTCTTTTTCTTCTGAATCCAAACCCAAAGGGCCTACAGCCTCATCAGTAAATTTTTCTATTGCACCTAGCATCTCCGCATAAGCGAGCTGTCTTTTTATAATTTGCAATCTAGCTTCTCCGTCTTCTGGTAAATCAAGAAGAGGCTTTTGTTCTAATTTGCGCTGCGTGGCCGGTCCTCCGGCCATATTCCCAGCCATCTCGCCATCATCAGGCCTATTAACTTCGTCCGATGGAAATTTTACTACTTCGCCCATAAAATAATTCTATATAATCTTAAACAAAGAATAGCACACTTATCCCTACATTGCATCCACAATGCGCTGAACGCCAAGCATAAACGCTGATGTGCGCAAATCCACATTATGCTCTTTGTGCGCGCTCCAGATATACGCGAAAGCGCCCTTCATAATGGGTTCTAACTTGGATAATACTTCTTCCTCGCTCCAGCGCTCATTTTTGAGGTTCTGGTCCCATTCAAAATAGCTGACAGTGACTCCTCCAGCATTAGAAAGCACATCTGGCACAACATAAGTCTTCTTGGACCACAAAATCTCATCCGCTTCCGGAGTTGTGGGTCCGTTCGCAAGCTCTAAGACCACACACGCCTTGATTTTGTCCGCATTATCCGCAGTAATCTGATTCTCTAAAGCAGCTGGCACTAAAATAGTGCAGTCCTTCTCTAAAATCTCCATGCCCTCGAGTTTCTCAACTCCGTCGTAGTCTGTGACAGAACCTTTATCTTGCTTAACTTGCATTACAGTATCAGGATCTAATCCGTCAGCGCTATAGATTGCGCCTTTGGAATCAGACACACCCACAATTTTATAACCTGCTTGATGCGCAAGCAAAGCAAAATTATATCCAGCATTTCCATAGCCTTGGATTATGACGCTTGATTCTTCTGGACGAATATTTAGTTCGCGGACAACTTCTTGAAGCACATAAAATCCACCCTGGGCTGTTGCAATGCCCCTGCCCTCGCTTCCGCCATTTTCCACGGACTTTCCAGTGAACGTGGCGCCAGTAGAATCGCCAGAAATTTTTTGATACTCATCAACCATCCAATCCATAATCTGCGAATCAGTGTTTACATCAGGAGCTGGAACATCTTTTTGCGGACCAATATAATCTGCCATTTTGCTTACCCAAGCTCGAGAAATATTTTCTAAGTCTTCTGGAAGAAGCTCTTTTGGATTTACAGCAACTCCGCCTTTGCCTCCTCCCATTGGAATATCCACGACCGCGGTCTTTATTGTCATCCAGAATGCTAAGGCCTTCACCTCATCTAAATCCACCTGTGGGTGAAACCTAATTCCTCCTTTATAAGGTCCGCGCGCGTTATTATATTGAACGCGATATCCTTTGAGCATTTTGGCCTCACCACTAACCTCAAGAGGAATCTCAAACTCATTAACATGGTTTGGTTTTTTTAATTTTTCGATCTCTTGCTCGCTAAGGCCTAATTTTTGTGCGGCAGCATCTAATTGCTGCATTGCATTAGTAAAAGCTGGCATAATAACATCTCCTTAATATAAATAATATTCAAACGACTGTTTGAATATTAGCATAATATATTATTCAAGTCAAGGTTTGAATATCCACAACCTTTTATTGTTGATCTTCTAGCCATTTTTCTGTATCCATGGCTGCTGCACAACCCATTCCTGCTGCAGTGACCGCTTGGCGATACTCATGGTCATGCACGTCTCCTGCGCCAAAAACGCCCTCTACGCTTGTTTTTGAATGGTCTTTGAGTATAAGGTACTCTTTTTTATCTAATTCAAGCTGTCCTTTAAAAATCTCTGTGTTTGGTTTATGTCCAATAGCCACAAATAATCCTTGGCATGTTATTTCTGATTCCTTATTTGTCTTGTTGTTTTTAACCTTAACCCCACTGACCACGCTATCTCCCAAAACATCAATTACCTCTGTGTTCCAAACAAACTCTATCTTTGGATTATTCTTAGCTCTCTCCTGCATAATCTTACTTGCGCGGAAAGTGTCCCTGCGATGAACAACCTTTGCGCTCTTTGCAAACTTAGTTAGGAATATCGCATCCTCCATTGCAACATCTCCTCCGCCCACAAGAACAACATCTTTATCTTTAAAAAAGAACCCATCACATGTAGCGCACGCAGAAACACCTTTGCCTCGCAGTTTTTGTTCGTTCGGCAAATCTAGCCACATGGCCGATGCTCCGGTTGCTATAATCACGGATTTAGATTGATACTCTTTATCTCCAGACCAGACAGTAAATGGTTTTTTAGAAAAATATACTTTATCCACCTTAGCGTCAACCACTTCTGTGCCAAATCTCTTTGCCTGCTCACGGAATTTATCCATTAATTCTGGGCCTTGAATGCCTTCTGGAAACCCTGGAAAATTTTCCACGTCTGTTGTGGTGGTTAATTGTCCGCCCGGCTCAGTACCTGTAAATAATAATGGTTTTAACTCGGCACGTGAAGCATAAATAGCCGCAGTATAACCTGCAGGTCCAGATCCAATAATAATAACATTGTATGTACTTGG
>CAYOXH010000052.1:0-5899 GCA_964407875.1 uncultured Gammaproteobacteria bacterium | reverse complement strand
ATATCGTTTCGCTCGTCATCTCGACCGAGCGTAATCGCGAGTGGAGAGATCTCGTCAAATACGCTCAAGTGTATTTGACGAGATTTCTCCACTTCGTTCCACACTGGGTACAGTGTGTCACTTCGGTCGAAATGACGTGTAAATTAAATCTTCGGTCAAAATGACGCGGAGCTACCACTTTTTTACCCCAAGCAACCGCATTGCTTCTACTGCTTCCTCACCTTTTGGCGGCTTTCCATGCCATTCGTAATCACCTTCCATGAATTTGACGCCCTTACCGGGAATTGTATGAGCAATAATGCACACAGGTTTTTCGACAATTGCCTTTGCGCGATTTAAGGCGCTAATAATTTCTGCAATATTATGTCCATCAACTTCAATAACTTTCCAATTAAATGCTTGATACTTTTTTGCAAGCGGCTCTATTGGCATAATGTCTTCTGTATTGCCGTCTATTTGAATATTATTTCTATCAATAATCATTGTAAGGTTTGGTAACTTATGTTTTCCAGCAAACATCACTGCTTCCCATACCTGGCCTTCCTGCTGTTCGCCGTCTGTTGATATTAAATACACTTGCTCGTTTGATTTTTGCAGATATCGCAAAGCATATGCCATGCCAACAGCAAAGGAAACACCCTGTCCCAAAGGCCCGGATGTATTTTCAACTCCTGGCAAGCTGCTAAAATGAGGATGCCCTTGCAAGCCGCTTCCAAGTTTTCGCAAAGTCCAAAGTTCACGCTTAGGAAAATACTTTGCCTCTGCTAAGGTTGCGTACAATACAGGGCAAATATGCCCAGCAGACAAAATCACGCGATCCCTTTCGCGCCAATTAGGGCGCTTTGGATCGTACTTTACTATATCTCCAAAATATAAAGCAGTAAACACATCTGCCATATCCAAAGACCCGGCACTATGCCCGCTCTTAGCTAAAATAAGCGCTTTCATAAGGTTTTGGCGTATTTGCTTTGCTATGCCGTTAAGTTTTTTTATGTTAGTTGTCTTTTGCATAATAAATCGTCCCTGTCATTGCGAGGAGAGAGCCGTACTCGGCGAGCGACGCGACAATCTTATCGTCGCATTAAAGTTATTTACTTAAATCAAAGTTATTCTCGACGATAGGATTGCTTCGGTCGTGAGTACACTCGCTCGCAATGACAGCTAATTTTTTCCACTCAAAGTATCAATAGCGCCCTGTATATCATCTTCATTAAATAAATAGCTTCCGCTGACAAGTACATTTGCTCCTGCATTTATTAATGATTCCGCAACCATTGGCCCAACTCCACCATCCACACCAATTTGTATATTTTGATCTTTTTCTCTAAGCTCTCGGACCTTATCTATTGCAGCCGCGTCAAATTCCCTGCCCTGGGCTCCTGGATTTACACCCATAACCAATACTAAGTCAATTTGATTAAGTATATCATATAACACTGTTACTGGAGTATCTAAATTAATTGCTACTCCAACTTCTTTTTGTAAATCCTTGATAATCTTAATAGTGCGCAAAATATCATAAGTTGCCTCCTGATGAAACGTAAATCTAAAAACTGGATCTTTACTGCATTCTTGGATCCATTGCTCGGGCTTCTCTACCATTAAATGCATATCAAGCTTAATTCCATTTTCTAATTTTCTTAATTGGCTGGGGTCGTTCCATGTTTTTTCTGGAATAAAAACTCCATCTGCAATATCAATTTGCGCGTAAACAGACACACCCTTAAGACGATTTAATTTTTGCTGAATTGCATCAAATGAATTTTCTAGAATTGCGGGTAAAATTTGCGTCATATACACGACATCATCCTGAACGAAGTGAGTCGCTGTAATCAGCGAGGAACGAAGTGAAGGATCTCGTGTAACACATATTAGCGTCTACGACGGGATCCTTCACTGCGCTCCGCGCCGAGTACGGCGGGTCGCTTGTTCAGGATGACGTGGATTAACCTTCAATCTTCCTAACCCTTCTTACATGCCTCTTGGCTTTTGATGGCTCTGAGGATAACCATGTTTTTACTATTTTTTTTGCCTTAAAACTATTGAGTTCACGAGCGCCTAAAACTAGTATATTTGCGTGGTCATCTTTAACAGACATTTTTGCGGTATTAATATTCCATGCAACCGCGGCACGCACTTTTTTAACTTTATTGGCAGTAATTGCCATTCCATTTCCAGAGCCGCATATTAGGATTCCGCGAACATCTTTTGATTCTGAAACTTTTTTGGCAACTAATTTAGCATAATCAGGGTAATCATCATCTTTATCATATTCTTCTGCGCCAAGATCAGCATAACTTACATTATGCTTATCAAAATAAATTTTTATTTTTTCTTTTAACTTGTATCCCGCATGGTCTGCCCCTAAGTAGATCATAATATATTTATAGCCGTCATCCTGAGCGGAGTGAGTCACTGTACTCAGTGACGAACGGAGTCGAAGGATCTCGTGGATAATTACTGCAGAGGTTAATCGACGGGATCCTTCGACTTCGTTCCTGCCGAGTACGGCACTTACTTCGCTCAGGATGACGTGTTTTTATTATTAAATAATAATTTAATTTTTTGTACATCCTCTTGAATCAAATTTTTTAACTCTTGTTCATTTTCCACGTTCACGATATCTCTAATATATTTTATAACTTCTACCTCAACCTCCTCCCCATACAGTGTATCATCAAAATCAATTATTAGCACCTCACAAACTGGGTCTTTATCGCTAAATAAAGTCCTTTTTCCCCAAAATAGTGCGCCTTTATATATTCTGTCGCGGATAGATACGCGCACAGCATATACACCAAATTTTTTTAGACAATATCTCAAGGTCTGATTGATCTTTAAATTAGCAGTTGGATATCCAATGCTTTCTCCATGTTTGCTTCCATGAATAACACTGCTTTTGAATATCATAATATGCGTTAAAGAACTCGCTCTTCTTTTGTAACAAACTGTCTTGAAATCTTAAAAATAACCCCTAGCAATACAATTGCTCCAATCCATTGTGTCACACTCAATGTATTCTTAAAGAAAATCCAATCAATAGCAATTGCTGAAACCGGCCAAAACATTTCTAGTAAAGTAGATATTCGCGCTGGCACATGGCTTAGGCCACGGTAGTAGATTAAGAGCGCGACCAGCCCAGTTGAAAATACAATTGCAAGCACATACCACCATTGAGTAGAAGTTAACGCGCCCAAAGTAGCTACTTTTGATGTTGAAGCAAGAAACAAAAACGTTATAACAGATGTCAATAAAAATCTGAGCCCAGATAATGAAACAAAAGACATTTTTCCTAAGGCGTATCTGCCAAGTACAGTTGAGATACCCCACGAAAACGCCGCTGTGACCGCTAACAATGCGGCAATTACTGTGCCAGACCCTGTCGCAAGATTGACCCTTAATTCTGGGAACGAAACAAAATACGCTGCAATAATTGCTATTACTGCCAAACCAACAAATTGCTTAGTAATTTTCTCTCGCAATAAAATTCCAGCCAAGGCAATTGCAAAAATCGGCTGCAGTTGCTGTAAAAGAACAACAACTGAAAAATTTATGTAATTTACGCGGCCAAGAGCGCTTGTATAGGCAATTGTTCCAATTGCCCCGCCAAATAATGCTATGGCAATTACAGAAAGCCATGTTTTTTTAGAAAATTTAAGCCACTTTTTTACTTCTCGAAACAAAAATGGCGAAAGCACAACAAACCCAATAACATGTTCCAAGAACACTATTGTCTCTGGAGGAAGTGAGTATAAATTCCTTCGAAGCAATCCATCCAAACTCCAAAGCAGTGCGGCGAATATAATCAAATATGGTGCAAACCTGCGCATATTTTATTTATTAATTATGATATACTTATACATGACGTGGGCCTAAGTTGGTCTGGCGCCCGGTTCGTCAACCTCGGCGCCGCAAGTTCGATTCCCGCTAGGTCCACGTCCTATAAATTCTGAACTTGACTTTTTTTTTGTATATGCTATACTGGTTTTAGGTTGACGAATCGGGCGAACCATACTAACTATAGTGGGCACGAATCAGGTGCCGCCAAAATCCGCATTTTTTGCGGATTTTTTGGTTCAAAAACTACAATTCTGGATATTCATCTGTCCAATTTGTTGCTTTTTCATACTGATGCGCAGCAGACAAGATGCGCGCTTCATCTAATTGGCGCCCCATAATCTGCAAACCAACTGGCATATCATGCGCAAAACCAGCAGGAACAGAAATCGCTGGCAAACCAGCCATAACTGATGTTTCCATGTATACGTCTTCTAGATACATTGCAAGAGGGTCGTCGGACTTTTCACCTAATTTGATTGCCACATGAGGAGATACTGGTGTTACAATTAAATCTACTTCATTGAGAACCTTCTCAACTTCGTCCGTGATAACTGTGCGGACTTTTTGAGCTTTTTTGTAATACGCGTCATAATATCCACTGGACAATGCATATGTGCCAAGCATTATTCTGCGCTTTGCTTCTGGCCCAAAATTCTGTCCACGAGTTTTAGTATATACTTCAAAAAGAGAGTTTGCCTCTGGGCTGCGATGGCCGTACCGGATTCCGTCAAACCGACCCAAATTTGAACTTACTTCTGAAGGAGTAATTATATAGTATACTGATACTCCATATTTTGTATGTGGAAGAGAGACATCCACGATTTCCGCGCCTAATTCTTCCAGCTTCGAAATTGCATTATCTATAATTGCAGAAGACTCATCGTCGGACGTATCTCCCGCCCGCAACGCTTCGCGTAGCGATGCGGGCGGGTCAAAGAATTCCTTTGGCTTGCCTATTTTCATTCCCTTAAGAGGCAAATCTAGTTTTGACTGATATTCGTCAACTGCGGATGGGAGCGTTGTTGCGTCATTGTCATCTTGTCCCGCAAGAATTTCAAGAAGAAGAGACATGTCCTCTGCAGTTTTCGCGAATATTCCTGGAGTATCAGTTGATGATGTCATTGAGATAAGCCCATAGCGCGAAATTCTGCCATATGTCGGACGCAATCCATATAAGTTGCACCAACCCCCTGGCTGTCGAGTTGAACCTCCTGTGTCAGTTCCTAGAGATGCGAGACAAAATCCTGCGGACAAAGCTGCTGCAGAGCCTCCAGAAGAACCGCCTGGCGAGCGCTCCAAGTCCCATGGGTTGTGAGATGGACCATATGCGGAATTTTCTGTGGACGCGCCATGCGCGAATTCATCGCAATTTGTTTTTCCGACTATTATAGCTCCTGCGTCTTTTAATTTTTTGACGACTGTAGCATCATAAGGCGGAATATATTGCTCAAGAATTTTTGATGCTGCAGTTGTTTTAATTCCTTTTGTGCAGATGACGTCTTTTATCGCAATTGGGATGCCTTCGAGCGCTCCCAACTTTTCGCCACGCGAAATCTTGCTATCAACCTCCTCTGCTTGTTTAATTGCCTCATTCTCCGTTAATTCCAAAAATGCATGAACATCTCCGTCATGCTTCCGAATTCTTTTAAAAATTTCCTTTATTAAATCCACGCAACTAAATTCTTTATTCTCAAGAGAATGTTTCGCGGATTTAATATTTAATTTTTGAATATCAATAGACATAATTATAACACGTCATCCTGAACAAGCGAGTCGCTGTACCCAGCGAGGAGTGCAGTGAAGGATCCCGTCGATTATTCTTAAACGTATTCCACGGGATCCTTCACTTCGCCTGCGAGTACGCATGGCTCCGTTCAGGATGACGGCGTGTCAAACACTGCTTTAACTTTAATAAGACCCTTCTCATGTTCAGGAGCCATCTCAACTAATTCAGACGGATTATCGCATCCTTGAACCTTATCCTCTCGCATGACGTTTGATAAACCAGTTACTTGTGTTGTGATTTCTACATTTTCTATGTCTACTTCCTGCAATTGAT